>JAQXNQ010000065.1 GCA_029098085.1 Oscillospiraceae bacterium | reverse complement strand
ATTGGCGATGGACTGCTCAGACAGAACGGTGACAGCAGCCCAGGTAGCCATATCGTACACATCAATGGGAGTCTGGGTGCCGTTCTTGACAGCGTCAAAGAAGGCGCGGAACTCGATCCAGTCCATGCCGCCGTGGCCCAGGCTCTGACCCAGCTCAATCTTCATGAACTCTTCCCAGATGGGATGGTCGTACTTCTCACGGAACTCTTCCACATTGCCCCAGTGCTTCTTCCAGCTGAAGTGATCCCTGGCATCGGGCGTGTCATCGATGAAGATGGACATATTGTCTTCTTCAAACATGGCCTTGGTGCCCTGCACATGGAAGGCGCGGCTGTAGGGACGGGGCAGAGAGGTATCCAGCACCAGCGTGATGGTCTCGCCGCGGGCGCATTTGATCATGGTGGTCACCACGTCGCCCTGGGCAAACTGAGCTTTCTGCAGGGGATGGTCGGGCTCACGGTCCTTACGGATAAACTCCTGCAGACCGGCAGACTTGGAGGCCATGGCCACCAGGCTCAGCATGCGGTTGCCGTGGTTGATATCCAGAACACGGGCGATCGGACCCAGCTCATGGGTGGGATAGTTCTCGCAGTTGCGGGACAGGTAGTTCTCCAGACGATAATGACGGTCCTCCTTGCCGTGGGTGACCTCTTCCCGCAGGTCATGGCGGTAACCGCCGGAGCAGTGAACCACTTCGCCGAAGATGCCCTGCTTGACCATGTTCAGAACCATCATCTCGTCACGGCCGAAGCAGCAGTTTTCCATCATCATGCAGGGAACGCCGGTTTCCTCGTAGGTGCGAACCAGTTCCCAGCACTCTTCCAGCGAATAAGCGCCGCCAACCTCGCTGGCAGCGTATTTGCCGGCCTTCATGGTATCGATCACAATGCGGAAGTGATCCCGCCAGGAAGTGGTGCAGACAACCGCATCCACCTCGGGCATGGCCAGAATGTCCTTGTAATTCTGGGTCTTGAAGGGCACGTTGCCTCTGAACTCCTCAACAGCCTGCGCACCTCTCTCGGTACGATCCTCGTACAGGTCGCAGACGGCGACAACTTCCACGTCGTCCATGGTCAGCATGACATACTTCAGCAGACCGTAGCCCCGTCCGCCAAGACCCACGACGCCAATTTTGATCTTGTCTTTCATTGATGTTCCTCCGTTCCTGTCATATGGGTGTTCTCTTGTTCTTATTATATCATGTTCAAATTCGGCACGAAAGAGACTTTTTGCGATTCACAAGAAAACTCATTTGAATCGCATGATTCCTGATGTAATTATACCGTTTTCTTCTATTTCCCATAAATATCCGGCAATTATTTTGTTCCTTATGATGCAAAACAGCCTTCTTTTTCCTTCCGGTCGTATATATCCTGAACCATAAAAATCAGTTTATTTCCGCATTCAGTCATTTTTCCCATCCCTGGCCCGTATCATGAAACCATATCCGATGCCGCAGAAAGGAATGTGTAAATATGGCTCCCAAAACCGCCATCGGCAGGGCTGTCCTCTGCCTTCTTCTCCTATGGCTCCGCGTCCTGCTGACCTCCTCCGCCTCCGCGCCCGCTCTCTCATTCGACAAGATGCCGCCGCCCCGCGGCGCCGATTTCTCCCCCGCCGTCATGACCGCTGCCCTGTCTCTGCCGCTGCAGACCGCCCGCATGACCGATCCCTTCGGGTGGAGGTTTCACCCCCTGACCGGTCAGCTGGATTTTCACTACGGGCTGGATCTGGCCGCAGATGAGGGGACGGCCATTTACGCCGTGCTGAGCGGCACGGTACGCTCTGCCAGTCAGGGAGACAGCTACGGAAACTATGTGATTCTGGATCACCGGAATGGCTTCGCCACGCTGTACGCCCATTGCAGCAGGCTTCTGGTTCAGGAGGGAGAAACCGTCCGAAAAGGACAGAAGATTGCCCTTGTGGGCAGCACAGGCGCCGCCACCGGCCCCCATCTGCACTTTGAAATGATCCAGGACGGCATCCGGCTGGATCCGCTCTGGGCTTTGGGCGACGGCGAAAGGGTCACGGCCATCCCCGAACCGGAGAAATTCTCATGATCTCCTTCCGACTGGGCAGAACCTGCGTCTTTGTATCCTTTTCCTTTTTCGCGGTTCTCTGCCTTTACTTTCAGCTGGGACAGGATCCCCGAAAGGCCGGATGCCTGTGGGCGGCGCTGCTGCATGAGGGCGGTCATCTGGCCGCCTTTGCCCTGCAGGGCGCTCCGCCGCAGGAAATCCACTTTGGAGTGGGCGGCATCCGGCTGGTTTCCTCCGAACAGCCCCTTTCTCTGCCCGGAGAGCTGGCGACGCTGACCGCCGGCGCGCTGGTCAATTTCGTCTGCTGCGGATTATTTTACCTGCTCGGGCAGCCTGTCGGCGCCGCTCTGCATCTGTGTACCGGTCTGTTCAGCCTGCTGCCGGTTCCGGGGCTGGACGGCGGAGAAATTGCCGCCCTGATCATTGAAAACCGCTTTCCTCAGAGTGAAAAGGCCGCTGCCCGTTGTCTGAACCTCTCCGCGGGGGTGCTCTGCGCCCTGAGTCTTGCCGCCTGCTGGCGGTATCGGGCGCCGGGCTTCGGCATGCTGGCGGCAGCCATTTTATGCGCTGCCCTCTGCCGGAAAAAAGCATGAGCGCCCCGGAACCTCCCGGGACGCTCATGCTGTCGAAAAAGAGACTTACAGGAAAAAGTTGCACAAAACGGAAGAAATGCATATGCCCGCTGGAAGCGGGCATGGGGTCTCTAAAGGAAGTCTTGCGGCCTGCGGGCCGCGCTTTTTTGTCTTGATTGTCCGCGCCGGGC
>JAQXNQ010000064.1 GCA_029098085.1 Oscillospiraceae bacterium | reverse complement strand
GACTACCGCATGAACCCGCCCCTGCGGGAACAGAGCGATATCCGGGCGGTGCTGGGCGGTATCGCCGACGGCACCATCGACTGCATCATCACCGACCATGCGCCCCATTCCAAAGAGGAAAAAGCCGACTTCCTGCGGGCGCCCAACGGCGTGGTGGGATTGGAGACCAGCTTCGCTGCCTGCTACACCTATCTGTGCAAGGCAGGCGTCATTTCGCTGCGGCGGCTGGTGGAGCTCATGTGCGTCAATCCCGCCCGGCTGCTGAAGCTGTCCGGCGGCGCGCTGGAGGAGGGCGGCCCCGCCGACATCGCCATCGCCGACCCCGACCGGGTCTGGACGGTGGAGCCGGAAAAGCTGCATTCCCGGTCCAAAAATACTGTTTTCAAAGGCATGACCTTCACCGGCAAGGTGGTTCGCACCATCTGCCGCGGCGTGACGGTCTATGCCGAGGAATAAATCAGGTCATTCATTTACAAACATCTTCTGAGGAGGTAACCCCATGTCCTTCGACAAACTGATCGACCGCATTGTTCTGACCAAGAATCCTACCGTTGCCGGTCTGGATCCCAAGTACTCCTACATTCCCGAGTATATCAAGGCAAAATACGATCACATCAGCGATCCGCTGGAGGCCGCTGCCGCTGCCGTCCGGGAATACAATTTTGCCCTGATCGACGCCCTCTGCGACGTGGTTCCCGCTGTCAAGCCCCAGGCTGCCTACTATGAAATGTACGGCTGGTACGGCATGCGCACCTTTGCCGAGACCATTTCCTACGCCCGCAAAAAGGGCATGTATGTCATTGCCGACGGCAAGCGCAACGACATCGGCACCACTATGGAGGCCTACGCGGTGGCCCATCTGGGTGAGATTGAGCTGCGGGGCCGCAAGCTGTCTCCCTTCGGCGCGGACGCCCTGACCGTCAACGGTTATCTGGGCACCGACGGCATCAAGCCCCTGCTGCCCGTCTGCAAAGAGCTGGACAAGGGTATCTTCGTGCTGGTCAAGACCAGCAATCCCTCCTCCGGCGAGCTGCAGGACAAGAAGGCCTACACCCGTCCCGCCAAGACCATCTATGAGCTGATGGGCGACATGTGCGAGAGCTGGGGCGAAGAGGTTCCCGGCAGCAAATACGTCTACTCCGGCGTGGGCGCTGTGGTGGGCGCCACCTACCCCGAGCAGCTGACCGAGCTGAGAAAACGCCTGCCCCATACTTTCTTCCTGGTGCCCGGATACGGCGCACAGGGCGGCGGAGCGGCCGATGTGGCCGGCGCCTTTGATGAAAACGGCCTGGGCGCCATCGTCAATTCCTCCCGCGGCATCCTCTGCGCCTGGCAGAAGGAGAAGTGCGATGAGCACGATTTCGCCGGAGCTGCCCGCCGGGAAGCCATCCGGATGCGGGACGACATCGTCAGCCACATCAATCTGAAATAACGCGGATTTTCAAAAAGCACAATGGAGAATGAAGAGATGAACGAAAAGAAAAAGGCATGGCTTCTTCTGCAGGACGGCACCCTGCTGGCCGGCGAAAATTTCGGCGCTTCCGGCACCGTCATGGGCGAGGTGGTCTTCTCTACCGCCATGACCGGCTATCAGGAAGCCCTGAGTGATCCCAACTACTACGGCCAGATTCTGATCCAGACTTTCCCCATGATGGGCAACTACGGCGTCAACAGCGAGGACTTTTCCGGTTCCCGCTGCTACCTGAGAGGCTGCATCGTCCGGGAATGGTGCGATGAACCCTCCAACTTCCGCTCGGAAGGCAGCATCGACCGCTTCCTGGAGGAGCAGGGCGTCGTGGGCCTCTGCGGCCTCGATACCCGTCATCTGACGGCTCTGCTGCGGGAAAAGGGCACCATGAACGGCATGATCACCACCGAGGAGATCACCGATCTGCCCGCCGCTCTGGACAAACTGTCCGCCTTCCGGATTGAAAACGCCGTGGCTGCCGTAACCGCCGATGAGCAGGCGCAGCCCGTTTCCGGTGAAGGCAAAAAGGTGGCCATTCTGAATCTGGGCTATACCGCTTCCGCTGCGGCTGAGCTGCTGCGGAGAGGCTGCAGCATCAGCTGCCATAAGGTTTCCGAGGGTGCAGCTGCCTTCGCGGACTGTGACGGTGTGGTGCTGTCCGAGGGCCCCGGCGATCCCGCCGAGAATACCGAGGCTATCGCTCTGATCCGTCAGCTGGCGGAGCGGAAGGTTCCGCTGCTGGGCGTCGGCCTGGGCCATCAGCTGCTGGCGTTGGCAAACGGAGCGAAATCCGAAAAGCTGCCCTACGGCCATCGCGGAGCCAGCCAGCCGGTCATCGATCTGCGGTCGCACAAGACCTACCCCACCTCCCAGAACCACGGCTATGTGGTCACTGATCTGCCCGATGGTGTGGGCACTGTCAGTCACGAGAACGTTAACGACCGGTCCTGCGAGGGCATCCGTTATACGGCCATTCCTGCCCTGTCGGTGCAGTTCCGCCCTGTGGGCCCCGGTGAGGGACAGGATACCGGATACATCTTTGACGAATTCCTCGGGCTCATGGCCTGACCGTCTTTTGAAAGGAAGGAACGCACCCAATGCCGCTGAGACAAGATATTAAAAAAGTAATGGTGATCGGCTCCGGCCCCATTGTCATCGGCCAGGCTGCCGAGTTTGACTACGCCGGAACCCAGGCCTGCCGCGCTCTGAAGGAAGAAGGCCTGGAGGTGGTGCTGGTCAACTCCAACCCCGCCACCATCATGACCGACAAGGCCATGGCCGACCGGATCTACATTGAACCCCTGACCCTGGATGTGGTCAAGCGGATCATCCAGATCGAAAAGCCGGACAGCCTGCTCTCCACCCTGGGCGGCCAGACCGGCCTGACCCTGTCCATGGAGCTGGCCAAGGAAGGCTTTCTGGAGGCAAACAATGTCAAGCTTCTGGGCGCTGACCCTGTGACCATCGATAAGGCTGAAGACCGTCAGTCCTTCAAGGACACCATGGAAGCCATCCATCAGCCCTGCATCCCTTCCAAGGTGGTGACCACCGTGGAGGACGCCGTGGCCTTTGCCGGGGAGATCAGCTATCCCGTCATTGTCCGCCCCGCCTTTACCCTGGGCGGCACCGGCGGCGGCATTGCCGCTGACGAAGCCCAGCTGCGGGACATCGCCCGCAACGGCCTGCGCCTTTCTCCCATCACCCAGGTGCTGAGTGAGAAGTGCATCTCCGGCTGGAAGGAAATCGAGTTCGAGGTCATCCGGGACAGCAAGGACAATGTCATCACCGTCTGCTCCATGGAGAACATGGACCCGGTGGGCGTCCATACCGGTGACTCCATCGTCGTGGCTCCCGCCGTCACCCTGTCCGACAAGGAATACCAGATGCTCCGCACCGCCGCCATCAACATCGTCTCCGAGCTGAAGGTGGAGGGCGGCTGCAACTGCCAGTTTGCCCTGCATCCCGAATCCTTTGAATACGCGGTCATCGAGGTCAATCCCCGCGTGTCCCGTTCCTCCGCCCTGGCTTCCAAGGCTACCGGCTATCCCATCGCCAAGGTGGCCACCAAGATCGCCATCGGCTACACCCTGGACGAAATCATCAACGCCGTGACCGGCACCACCTACGCCTGCTTCGAGCCCGCCATCGACTACCTGGTGGTCAAGTTCCCCAAGTGGCCCTTTGACAAGTTCGTCTACGCCAAGCGCACCCTGGGCACCCAGATGAAGGCCACCGGCGAGGTCATGGCCATCGGCACCTCCTTTGAGCAGGGCATCATGAAAGCCGTCCGCGGCATTGAGCTGGGTCTGGACACCCTGACTCTGCCCGATTTTGAGCTGCTGACCGATGCTGAGGTGGAGGAGATGCTCCACACGGTGGACGACCGCCGCATTTTCCTGCTGTACGAAGCTCTGAAGAGAGGCTTCTCCATCCAGAAGATCCACGAGATCACCCTGGTGGATGAGTGGTTCCTGGCCAAGATGACCAACCTGATCCGTCTGGAGCGGGAGCTGCGCGAGGGCGAGCTCACCGAAGAGAAGTACATGCGGGCCAAGAAGTGGGGCTATCTGGATTCCACTATCGAGCGCCTGTCCGGTCAGAAGCCGCCTGTGACCCGTTTTGCAGGCTATAAGATGGTTGACACCTGCGCCGCCGAATTCGAGGCCAGAACGCCTTACTTCTACTCCACCTACGACGAGGAGAACGAAGCCAGGCTCTTCATCGACAAGCAAAACAGCGGCAAAAAGAAGATCATCGTCTTCGGCTCCGGCCCCATCCGCATCGGTCAGGGCATCGAGTTCGACTACTGCTCGGTTCACTGCGTCTGGGCTCTGAAGCGGGCCGGTTATGAAGCCATTATCGCCAACAACAACCCCGAAACCGTGTCCACCGACTTCGACACCGGCGACCGGCTGTACTTTGACCCCCTGACCAAGGAGGATGTCCGCAATCTGATCGAGACCGAGCGGCCCTACGGCGTGGTGGTGCAGTTCGGCGGACAGACCGCCATCAAGCTGACCAAGTTCCTCAACGACCTGGGCGTCCGGATTCTGGGCACCTCGGCCGACGCCATCGACGAGGCGGAGGACCGGGAGCGGTTCGACGCGCTGCTGGAGCGCTGCGGCATTCCCCGTCCCAAGGGACAGACCGTCTTCACCACCGAGGAGGCTCTCAAGGCTGCAGGCGAGCTGGGTTATCCCGTCCTGCTCCGTCCGTCCTATGTGCTGGGCGGCCAGAACATGATCATCGCCTAC
>JAQXNQ010000063.1 GCA_029098085.1 Oscillospiraceae bacterium | reverse complement strand
CCCTATACGCTGGAGGAGGTGGTGGCCCGCAGCTATCTGGTGAATGAGAAGCCCGACGCCATCCTCAACATCGTGGACGCCACCAACATCGAGCGCAACCTGTACCTGACCACCCAGCTGGCGGAGCTGGGCATCCCCATGATCATCGCGCTGAACATGATCGACCTGGTCCGCAAAAACGGCGACCGGATCGATCTGGAAAAGCTAGGCGCGGCGCTGGGCTGTCAGGTCGTGGAGATGAGCGCTCTGAAGGGAGAGGGCGGCACCGAGGCGGCGGAAACGGCTCTGAATCTGGCCCGCAGCCGCGAGACCGGCGAGCTGCCCCATGTGTTTACCGGCAGCGTGGAGCATGCGGTGGCTCACATTGAGGAATCCATTTCCGGAAAAGTGGACAACCGGTATCTGAGATGGTACGCCATCAAGGTCTTCGAGCGGGATGAAAAGGTGCTGGAGGAGCTGCAGCTGTCCGGCGATCTGAAGGCTCACCTGGAGGAGCACATCACCGACTGCGAGAAAGAGCTGGATGATGACGCAGAGAGCATCATCACCAACCAACGCTACGCCTACATCAGCAGCGTGGTGGATCGCTCGGTCAGAAAGAAAGCCGCCAAATACAGTCTTTCGGTATCCGACCGGATCGACCGCGTTGTCACCAACCGGATTCTGGCGCTGCCCATCTTTGCGGCGGTGATGGTTCTGGTGTACTGGATTGCCATGGGCCCCTTCGGCTCCTTCCTGACCGACTGGACCAATGATGTGCTGGGCGGCGAATGGCTGCAGGCCGGTTCCCGCACCCTGCTGGAGAGCTGGGGCTGTGCGGAATGGCTGATCGGTCTGGTTTCGGACGGTATCATCGCCGGTGTCGGCGCGGTGCTGGGCTTTGTTCCCCAGATGCTGGTGCTGTTCCTGATGCTGTCCATCCTGGAGGATGTGGGCTACATGGCCCGTATCGCCTTCATTCTGGACCGGATCTTCCGCAAGTTCGGCCTGTCCGGCAAGAGCTTCATTCCCATGCTGATCGGCTCCGGCTGCGGTGTTCCCGGCGTCATGGCCTCCCGCACCATTGAAAACGAGCGGGATCGCCGAATGACCATCATGACCACCTGCTTTATCCCCTGCGGCGCCAAAATGCCGATCATTGCGCTGTTTGCCGGCGCTCTGTTCGGAGGCAGCGGACTGGTGGCGGTCAGCGCCTATTTCATCGGCGTCGCCGCCGTCATCTGCAGCGGCATTCTGCTGAAAAAGTGCAGGGCCTTCGCCGGTGAGCCCGCCCCCTTTGTCATGGAGCTTCCCGCTTACCATATGCCTGCCGCCGTCAACGTGCTGCGGGCCACCTGGGAGCGGGGCTGGAGCTTCATCAAGCGCGCCGGTACCGTGATTCTTGCTTCTTCGGTCATTCTCTGGTTCCTGCAGGGCTTCGGCTTTGCGGACGGCAGCTTCGGTATGGTGGAGGACAACAATTCTTCCCTGCTGGCGGTCATCGGCAGCGCCATCGCCTTCCTCTTCGCGCCGCTGGGCTTCGGCGACTGGCAGTCCGCCGTGGCGACCTTCACCGGCCTGATCGCCAAGGAAAACGTGGTTTCCACCTTTGGCGTCCTGTTCCAGCTTGGTGAAGAGGTTGCCGAGGACGACGCGGGCCTTCTGCTGGCCGTGGGACAGCATTACACCACCCTCACCGCCTACAGCTTCATGCTCTTCAACCTGCTGTGCGCGCCTTGCTTTGCTGCCATGGGCGCCATCAAACGGGAGATGAACAACGGAAAGTGGACCTGGGCTGCCATCGGATATATGTGTGCCTTTGCCTACGCGGTGTCTCTGGTTGTCTATCAGCTGGGCGGGCTCATCACCGGAGAGGTTTCCTTCGGCGCGGGAACGGTTGCGGCGGTACTGGTTCTGGCCGCCTTCATCTGGCTGCTGATCCGGAAAAACAGGTATGACGGCAGCGAATCGGTCAGTGCGGTGGCTGCCGCGGGAAAATAAAGGCAACACCGCATAAAGATCAAACAAATGGCGTACAAAGGCCGCAGGCAGGTCTTTGTGCGGCGTTGCTCAAAGGGAGGATCTCATGGCAACCATCATCATTGGTGTGCTGGTATTCGCGGCGGTGGCGGCCATCATTGGCCGTGGCATCCGGAACAGAAAGCACCACAAAGGCGGCTGCAGCTGCGGCTGCTCCGGCTGTCCCGGAAGCAGCCTGTGCCATCCGGAAGGCACAGCTTCCAGTGAAAAGAAATAAATACTGGCCGATTTATCAGGTGAAGGTCCTTCTCTTCAGGGGAGGGCCTTCGCCTTTTAGGATAGAAACGAGCGACGAAATGGCCCTGCGAAGTCGGAAAACGCGAAAAATACGGACAAAACGAGAATTTGCACATTGAAAAATTCTTGAAACCGTGCTACAGTATAATTGTTTATTGTTTTTCGGAGATGCCGCGGGGCTGCGAAGCTCCGGGCAGGGCTTGAGTAATCCGGCGGCTTTCCCGCCGGAGCATGGAGGGGTGTGCGTGTTGTGAAGATCCTGATTCTTTCCTGCAATACCGGTCAGGGACATAACGCTGCCGGAAAGGCAGTGCTGGAGGAGCTGATCCGTCAGGGGGCGGACTGTCTGATGATGGATGCGCTGTCGCTGGTGGGAGAGACGACCTCCCGCCGGGTGTCGGGGGCCTATTGCGGGCTGACCACCCATTTTCCCCGGGGCTTTCAGTGGCTCTACCGGGCCGGCGGCGCTCTCAGCAGTGCGCATCGGAAGTCGCCGGTTTATCTGGCCAATCTTTCCTATGCGGGGCGGCTGAAGCAGTTTATTGAAGAAAACGGTTATGATACGGTTGTCATGCCCCATCTGTTTCCCGCCGAGGCCCTGACCTATCTGCGGAAAAAGGAGGGTCTGAAGGCCCGGTGCTACGCGGTCGCGACGGATTACACCTGCATTCCCTTTTGGGAGGAAACCGAGCTGGACCGGTACTTTATTCCCCACGAGGATTTGACGGAGGAATTTGTCGCCAGAGGGATTGCCCGGGAGAAGCTGATTCCCACCGGCATTCCGGTTTCAGAGCGGTTTAACCGCCGTCTTCCCCAGTCGGAGGCTCGCAGCAGGCTGGGACTGCCCCAGGATGAAATGCTGTATCTGGTCATGACCGGCAGTATGGGCTTTGGCAACACCGCTGACCTGACCGGAAATCTGCTGGCTTTGCCGGGGACGGTCTGCGTGCTGGGCGGCAACAATGAAAAGATGAAAGCGTCTCTCCGCAGTCGCTTCGGGCGGGAAGGCCGGGTTCGGGTGCTGGATTTCACTGACCGGGTCGCTCTGTACATGGACGCCTGCGATATGCTGTTTACCAAGCCGGGCGGCCTGACCAGCACGGAAGCGGCGGTCAAAAATGTTCCGCTGATCCATACCGCTCCCATTCCCGGCTGCGAGACGATCAACGCCCGGTTTTT
>JAQXNQ010000062.1 GCA_029098085.1 Oscillospiraceae bacterium | reverse complement strand
CCGAGCGCCACACGCCGAATGTCAAGCTCTCCATTCGGGTCAACCGGCAGCTGTACAGCGGCCAGAGCGAATTTCAGCGGATCGACGTCTTCGAGTCCAAGGAGTTCGGCCGGTTTCTGACTCTGGACGGCTATATGATGCTCAGCGAACGGGACGAGTTTATCTATCACGAAATGATGGTGCATGTGCCCATGGCGGTTCATCCGTCGGTCAAGCGGGTGCTGGTCATCGGCGCAGGGGACGGCGGCGTCATCCGGGAGCTGACCCGCTACGAAACCGTCGAAGAAATCCACATGGTGGAGATCGACCCGCTGGTGGTGGAGGTCTGCCGCAAATACCTGCCCCAGACCGCCTGCCGGCTGGATGACCCGCGGGTGCACATTTTCTATGAGGATGGGCTCCGCTTCATTCGTTCCCGGGAAAACGAATATGATCTGATCATTGTGGATTCCACCGACCCCTTCGGCCCGGGCGAAGGCCTCTTCACCAAGGAGTTTTACGGCAACTGCTACAAAGCCCTGAAGGAAGACGGCATCATGGTCAATCAGCATGAAAGCCCCTTTTACGAGGAGGACGCTGCCGCCATGCAGCGGGCTCACAAGCGGATCGTGGAGAGCTTTCCCATCAGCCGGGTCTATCAGGCCCACAGTCCCACCTATCCCTCCGGACACTGGCTGTTCGGATTTGCCTCCAAGCGGTATCATCCGGTGCACGACCTGAACGCTGCCGCCTGGAACCTGCGGGGGATCGGCACCCGCTATTACACCACAAGGCTGCATGCCGGGGCCTTTGCCCTGCCGGCCTATGTAGAGGAGCTGCTGCGCGATGTTGAGTAAAAACGTTGAAACCTTTCTGGGCTGCGATGCGGAATACGGGGACGCGAACATCGTGCTGTTCGGCGCCCCCTATGACTCCACCACCTCCTTCCGCCCGGGCACCCGCTTTGCCAGCCGGACGATCCGGGCTGAATCCTTCGGTCTGGAGACCTACAGTCCCTATCAGGACCGGGATCTGACCGACTGCCGGATCTTTGACAGCGGGGATCTGGAGCTCTGCTTCGGCGATTCCTCCAAAGCCCTGGAGGCCATTGAGCAGCGGGCTGACACGATTCTCAGCGACGGCAAGCTGCCGCTGATGATCGGCGGCGAACATCTGGTGACCCTGGGAGCGGTTCGCGCCGCCGCCCGACATTATCCCGACCTGCGCATCATTCACTTTGATGCCCACACCGATCTCCGGGACGATTATCTGGGCGCCCGGCTTTCCCACGCCACCGTCATCCGCCGGTGCTGGGATATTCTGGGGGACGACCGGATCTACCAGTTCGGCATCCGCTCCGGCGACCGCCCGGAATTCCAGTGGGCGAGAGACCATGTCCACACCCGGAAATTCGATTTTGAAGGTCTGGGCCGCACGGTGGATCTGCTGCGGGATAAACCGGTTTACTTTACGCTGGATCTGGATGTGCTGGATCCGTCGGTCTTTCCAGGCACCGGCACCCCCGAGGCGGGCGGCGTCTTTTTCAAACAGCTGCTGACCGCCGTTCTCACCGTCTGCAGCGAAGCAAACGTGGTGGGCTGCGATGTCAACGAGCTCTGTCCCGCCTATGACCCCACCGGCGCTTCCACCGCCACGGCCTGCAAAATCATCCGGGAAATGCTGCTGGCTCTGTCAGCCAGACGATAAGCCCGCCATCTGTATTTCATTTCATCATTCTATTTCACAGGAGGAATCATCCATGGGAAAAGCCCTGATCATCGGCTGCGGCGGCGTTGCCTCCGTTGCCATCCACAAATGCTGCCAGAACAGCGCCGTTTTCGAGGAAATCTGCATCGCCAGCCGCACCAAATCCAAGTGCGACGCCCTGCGGGATAAGCTCTCCGGCACCACCGCCACCAAAATCACCACCGCTCAGGTGGATGCCGACGATGTAAATCAGCTGATCGCCCTGATCAACGAGGTCAAACCCGATCTGGTGCTCAACCTGGCGCTGCCCTATCAGGATCTGACTATCATGGATGCCTGCCTGGCCACCGGCGTCCACTATGTGGACACCGCCAACTATGAGTGCGAAAACACCGACGATCCCGCCTGGCGGGCCGTTTATGAAAAGCGCTGCGCCGAAAAGGGCTTCACCGCCTATTTTGACTATTCCTGGCAGTGGGCCTATGAGGAGAAATACAAAGAAGCCGGTCTGACCGCCCTGCTGGGCACCGGCTTTGATCCCGGCGTCACCAGCGTCTTTGCCGCCTACGCCCTGAAGCATTACTTTGACGAGATCCACACCATCGACATTCTGGACTGCAACGGCGGCGATCACGGCTATCCCTTCGCCACCAACTTCAACCCCGAGATCAACCTCCGGGAGGTGTCTGCCAACGGCTCCTACTGGGAGAACGGCCACTGGGTGGAGACCGAGCCCATGGCCATCAAGCGGGAATACGACTTCCCCCAGGTGGGCAAAAAGGATATGTACCTGCTGCATCACGAGGAAATCGAATCCCTGGCCAAAAACATTCCCGGCGTCAAACGGATCCGCTTCTTCATGACCTTTGGCCAGAGCTACCTGACCCACATGAAATGTCTGGAGAACGTGGGCATGCTGTCCACCACCCCCATCTCCTTCCAGGGACAGGAAATCGTCCCCATCCAGTTCCTCAAGGCTCTGCTGCCCGATCCCGCCACCCTGGGCCCCCGCACCGTGGGCAAGACCAACATCGGCTGCATCTTCACCGGTCTGAAGGACGGCAAGGAGAAAACCCTCTATATCTACAATGTCTGCGACCATCAGGAATGCTATAAAGAGGTGGGCTCTCAGGCCATCTCCTATACCACCGGCGTACCGGCCATGATCGGTGCCATGCTGGTGATGAATGGCCAGTGGAGACGTCCCGGCGTCTTCAACACTGAGGACTTCGATCCCGATCCTTACATGGAAGCCCTGAATCAGTGGGGTCTGCCCTGGGTGGTCTGCGAAGATCCGGAGCTGGTGGACTGAGATGCGGGCCGAAGCACTGCCCACCCCCTGCTATCTGGTGGATGAGGGGCTGCTGGAACAGAATCTTCAGGTGCTGAAGGGCGTCATGGACCGCACCGGCTGCCGGATCCTGCTGGCGCAGAAGGCCTTTTCCCTCTACGCTCTGTACCCGCTGATCGGCCGGTATCTCAGCGGCTGCGCTGCCAGCGGCCTTTACGAAGCAAAGCTGGGGAAAGAGGAAATGGGAAAGGAAAACCACGTCTTTTCGCCCGCCTACCGGGAAGAGGATTTTGACGAAATTCTGTCCCTTTCCGACCATGTTGTCTTCAACTCCTGCGCGCAGCTGAAAAAATTCGGCCCCCGGGCAAAGGCGGCAGGCAAAAGCGTGGGACTGCGGATCAATCCGGAATGCTCCACCCAGGAGGGACATGCCATCTATGATCCCTGCGCGCCCGGCTCCCGGCTGGGCACCACCCGGGCCAATTTTGATCCCTCCCTGCTGCCGCTGCTGGACGGCTTTCATTTCCACACCCTCTGTGAGCAGGATGCCGAACCGCTGCGCCGCACACTGGACGCGGTGGAGGAAAAGTTCGGGGCATTTCTGCCGAAGCTGAAGTGGATCAATTTCGGCGGCGGCCATCACATTACCCGCCCCGGCTACGATATTCCGCTGCTGGAGCAGTGCATTCGCCGCATGCAGCAGGAATATCGCCTTCAGGTCTATCTGGAGCCGGGAGAAGCCGTGGCGCTGAACGCCGGATTTCTGCTGACCACCGTGCTGGAAACCCAGCAAAACGGCCTTGACATCGCCATTCTGGATACCTCCGCCGCCTGCCATATGCCGGACGTGCTGGAGATGCCCTACCGCCCGCCCCTTCTGAACTCCGGCGAAGCGGGGGAGAAGCCCTATACTTATCGTCTGGGCGGCCCCACCTGTCTGGCCGGCGACATCATCGGCGACTATTCCTTTGATGCGCCGCTGCAGCCCGGCGACCGGCTGGTTTTCGGCGACATGGCCATCTATTCCATGGTCAAAAACAACACCTTCAACGGCATGCCGCTGCCGGCCATCGCCCTGCGGAACGCCGGGGGAGACTGCCGGATCCTGCGGCAGTTCGGCTATGAGGATTTCAGGGGAAGACTGTCCTGAGACCCGGGGCGGAAGCGTTTATCATAAAAGCGGTGTACAGCCGGCATTGCCCGTTGCTGTACACCGCTTTTGTGCTTTTCCATCATGTCTGTGCCGCCCGGTGTTCCCGCCGGATAGCCCGGATGCCGATCATTCTCTTTTCTGACACACGCACCCGTTTTGCTCCCTCCGTCTGCTGAATGACAAAGTAACCGCAGCAGCGTGCATTTTTCGCAGAGGCAGCCTTATTTTCTCCGCATTTTCAGAATCTGATCCAGCAGCGCCATGGCGGCCTGCTCCTTGCTCATCAGAGGCAGTGCAAGCTCCTCATCAGCGCTGATCAGGGTCAGCACATTGGTGTCCCCCTGAAAGCCGGCGCCCTCCACCCGCAGGTTGTTGGCGGCGATGAGGTCGATGCCCTTGCGGGCGAGCTTGGCCCGGGAATTCTCCAGCATGTGCTCGGTCTCCATGGAAAAGCCGCAGAGGAACTGTCCCGGCGTCCGGTGCTGGCCCAGCCAGCCCAGAATATCGTCGGTACGCTTCAGAGGAATGGACAGGTCGCCGTCCTTCTTCTTGATCTTCTGATCCGCCGTCGTGACAGGCGTATAATCCGCCACGGCTGCCGCCTTGATGATGATGTCCTGCTCCGGAGCGGCGGCGGTGACCGCCTCAAACATATCCCGGGCCGAAACAACGGGCACCACCTTTACAAAGGAGGGCGGCTGAATGGCGGTTTTTCCCGTCACCAGCGTGACCTCGGCCCCCCGCAGCATGGCCGCTTTGGCGATGGCATAGCCCATCTTGCCGGAGGAATGATTGGTGATATACCGCACCGGATCGATGGCTTCCTGAGTCGCGCCGGCCGTCACCAGCAGCTTCACGCCGGCCATATCCTTTTCGTGAGCCAGTTCCCGCTCGATATACTGAAACAGCTCTGCAGGCTCCGGCATTTTGCCCTGACCGTCATCGCCGCAGGCCAGATGACCCACGGCGGCATCGATCTGGATAAAGCCGTACCGGCGCAGCCGGGCCATGTTGTCCTGCACGATGGGATTTCCGTACATCCGGTCGTTCATGGCAGGGGAGAACAGAATCGGGCAGCGGCAGGGCAGCACGGTGGAGGTCAGCATATCGTCGGCAATGCCGCAGGCCAGCTTGCCGATGATGTCTGCCGATGCCGGCGCGATCAGCATCAGATCCGCTTTTTTGGCCAGAGAGACATGATGAATTTCCGGCGGCTGCGTCCGCTCGAAGGTGTCGGTCAGGCAGCGGTTGCCGGTCAGGGCCTCAAAGGGAATGGGCGGAATGAATTCCATCGCGCCTTTGGTGAGGATCACATGAACGTCAGCATGCTGCTTGACCAGCATGCTGACCAGATTGGGAATCTTATAGGCAGCAATACCGCCGGACACGCCGATCAGAATGGTTTTCCCGGAAAACATGGGCATACTCCTTTCGGAAAGAGGAAGTCTTCTGCGGATATTATAACACAAAAACTGAGTTCCGAACAGCGCACAGCCTCTTTTTTCTGCAGCAAAAGAGTTGCATTCCCGCAAAAATCATACTATAATAAAACTGCGGGCGGCTTTGCCGCTCAGTATTTGCGCTGTATCCCAACTGTCCGCAGGCGCTGGCCTCACAGCCCCGGCCCGGGAACAGCAGCAGGAGGAACTGAATATGAAAAACTCTCGCACACTGGCCATGGCACAGGTGGCGCTTCTGGGCGCCATCATCCTGATTCTGGCATTTACCCCGGGCATCGGCTACATCCCGCTGGGCGTGACCAGAGCCACCATCATCCACATTCCCGTCATCGTGGGCGCCATTCTGCTGGGGCCCAAAAAGGGCGCGCTGCTGGGCTTTCTTTTCGGTCTGACCAGCTTCATCAACAACACCATCAACCCCACCGTCACCTCCTTCACCTTCACGCCTTTCTATAACGGCGGCAATTTCTGGAGCCTGGTCATCTGCTTTGTGCCCCGGATTCTGGTGGGTGTGGTGCCTTATTTCGTATACAAAGGGTTAAAACTCATCGGAAATAAACTTTCCAAAAAGGAAGGCGGAAAAGTCCGCACCTTCTTCACCAAGCTCTTCGGCACCAATCCTCTGCCCCTGGCTGCGGCAGGTCTGGCCGGTTCTCTGACCAACACCGTTCTGGTTATGAGCCTGATCGGCATCTGCTTCGGCAAAGCCTATTCCGCTGCCAAGGACATCCTGCCGGACGCTCTGTGGGGCGTGATCATGGGCGTGGTCGGCGTCAACGGCGTTCCCGAAGCCATTCTGGCTGCTGTGCTGACCGCCGCCATTGCCGGCGCACTGCTGCGCTTCCTGGGCAAAAAGGCGCCGAAGACCTCTGCCTGAGCGCATAAACTTTCACTAAGGAAGATTCCATATGATTTTAGCAATGGATGCGGGCAACTCCAATATCGTCCTGGGCTGCATGGAAAACGGCAAGGTTCTGCTGACCGCCCGGGTCGCCACCGACCGGCTCAAGACGGAGGATGAATACGCCGCCGTCTTCAGCAGCATCCTCCGCATGAGAGGCGTCGACCCCTCTCAGATGGAGGGCGGAATCCTTTCTTCGGTGGTGCCGCCCCTGAACAGTACCCTGCTGCAGGCGGGACAGATGGTCACCGGCAAGCGGTTTCTGCTGGTGGAGCCGGGCATCAAAACCGGTCTGCCCCTGCTGGTGGACAACCCCGCCGCCCTGGGCAGCGACCGGATTGTGGACGCCGTGGCCGCCAAGGCCTTTTATCCCTGCCCGCTGATCGTCTTTGATCTGGGCACCTGCACCACCGTTTCGGTGGTGGACCGGGATGGCGCCTTCCGGGGCGGGCTGATCTGCGCCGGTGTCCGCATCAGTCAGGAGGCTCTGACCTCCCAGACCTCCCAGCTGCCTGCCATCAGTCTCGATCCCCCCAAAAGGGCCATCGGACGCAATACGGTGGACAGCATGCGCAGCGGCGCCATTTTCGGTACTGCCGCTCAGGTGGACGGTCTGATCGACCGCATCCGGGCGGAAATCGGCGAGGATGCCACCGTCATCATGACCGGCGGCATGGGCAAGCGGATTCTGCCCTCCTGCCGCCACCGCATCCAGTACGACAGCGATCTGCTGCTTAAAGGCCTTTGGCTGATCTATGAGAGAAACCGGAGGGACGCGTCATGATTCTGGCTGTGGATATCGGCAACAGCAGCGTCATCGTGGGCTGCGCCGACGAAAAGGAAAGCCGCATCATTGGCCGGCTGGCCGCACAGCGCCAAAAGACCGAGGACGAGTACGCCGTCGATCTGCAGCACCTGATGGAGCGCAATCAGCTGACTTCCGCTGAGATTGAAGGCGCTATTGTGGCGTCGGTGGTGCCGCCCATGAGCGACGTCATCCGGGAGGCCATCCGCAGGGTGGTAGGCAAGCGCCCGCTGCTGGTGGGGCCGGGGGTCAAAACCGGGCTGAATATCCTCATCGACAATCCGGGACAGCTGGGCAGCGGTCTGGTGGTCAATGCCGTGGCCGCCATCGAAAAATATCCCAAGCCCCTGATTGTACTGGATATGAGCACGGCGACCGTTGTATCGGTCATCGACCGGGAGGGCCGCTACATCGGCGGCATGATCTGTCCCGGCGTCATGATCTCGCTGGAGGCGCTGGCCTCCGGCACCTCGCAGCTGCCCCGCATCGGGCTGGAAGCGCCGGAAAAGGTCGTGGGACGCAATACGGTGGATGCCATCAAGAGCGGCGCCATTTACGGCAGCGCCGCTATGATCGACGGGCTGATTGCCCGCATCGAGGAGGAACTGGGGGAAGAGGCCACCCTGGTTTCCACCGGCAGACTGTCCGCCCGCATTGTGCCCTACTGCACCCGGAAGATCATCTACGACGAGAGCCTGCTGATGCGCGGACTCTGGCTGATCTGGAAAAAGAATCAGTAATCCCTGCTGCGGCCTGACAAAGGGCCGCAGCATTTTATTTGCCAAAAGGAGGAAGCCGCCATGCCCTTTTCCACCCAATCCCTGGATTTTCTCTTTGAAAACCGTCTGCACGACAGCAAAAGCTGGTTCGATGAGCACAGGGAAACCTTTCAGACGCTGGTTCTCCAGCCGCTGCAGCAGCTGGTAACCGACCTGACGCCCTGCGCGCTGGAGATCGACAGCCGCTTTGTCACCGAGCCCCGCATAGGCCGCACCATCAGCCGCATCCGGCGGGACACCCGCTTTTCCAAGGACAAATCCATCTACCGGGACTATATGTGGATCCACTTCGACCGGCCAAACACGGGACTGGAGCTGCCCTGCGTCTATTTTGACATGGGCGGAGACGGCTTCGGCTACGGCTGCGGCCTGTACAGCCCCTCCACCGGCTATATGGATACCCTGCGGCGGCTGGTTCTGGAAGGGAATCCGGTCTTTCTGCAGGCTAAGAAGGCCTATGAGCAGCAGACGGTTTTCACGCTGGAGGGCAAGCGCTACAAACGCCCCCATTACCCGGATCAGCCGGAGGATCTGCGCTGCTGGCTGGAGCTGCGGGGCATTTCCTTCTCCGCCCGGAGTAAGGATTTTCCGCTGCTCTTCTCGGACAGGCTGGCCGACCGGCTGAAGGAGGAGCTGCCGCTGCTGAAGCCCTTTTATGATTTTCTGGTTCATGTGGGCGAGGTGCAGGCGGCGCACGGCTCCTGAGGTGCTGCCAGGAACCCGCTCCGACCTTTTCAGACAGGAATCACCCTGCTTCATC
>JAQXNQ010000061.1 GCA_029098085.1 Oscillospiraceae bacterium | reverse complement strand
GATGGGCGTCAGGACTGCGCAGCAGACCACCATAATGATGATCGGGCCGAAGAAGACGGGATTCAGCATGCCCAGCGCCATGCCCTTGTTGGCGACGATCAGGGCCACCTCACCGCGGCAGGCCATGCCGCAGCCGATCTGGACGCACTGACGGATCTTGTCGAAGCCGCAGAAACGGGCGCCCAGGCCGCAGCCGATCAGCTTGGAGCCGATGGCCACCAGAACCAGCAGCACCGTGAAGAACAGCACGAAGGTATCCATGTGGGGCAGCTCCACCTTCAGGCCGATGTTGGCAAAGAAGATGGGGGAAAGCAGCAGGTAGGAGAGGGGAGAGAATTTGCTGGCGATGTAGCTGCCCTTGGAGGTGTTGGCGATGATCAGACCGGCGGCAAAGGCGCCGATGATGTCGGCCACGCCGAAGACCTCCTCCGCCATGAAGGCCATGACAAGGCAGAGGACGAAGGCCAGAATGGGGAACCGGCGCAGGTTCTGGTCATGGGCCACTCTGTGGTCGTACCAGTTGAAAAACTTCAGGAACAGGAAAGCGACCACGCCGGCAAAAACGAAGAAAAGTACGATTTTCAGAAGGACAATGCCGATGTTGACATCAGCGCCAGCCATGCTGGTGACGATGGTCAGACAGATCAGACCCAGAATATCGTCGATCAGAGCGGCGGCCAGGATGGTATTGCCCACTCTGGTGGACAGCTTTCCGATCTCCTTCAGGGTTTCCACTGTGATGCTCACCGAGGTAGCGGTGAGGATGGTGCCCATGAAGAGGTTCTGCAGCAGCTTGCTTCCGGGGTAGGAGAACTCGCCGCGGTTAAAGAAGAGCATCAGCACAGCGCCTAGTGCCAGCGGGATCAGCACACCGCACAAAGCGACGATCAGGCCGGGCTTGCCGGTCTTTTTCAGATCCTGCAGGTTGGTGTCCATACCGGCAGAAAACATGATGACGATGACGCCCATCTCGGCGATATTGGAAAGAAAATCCGTGGGCTGCAAGATGCCCAGCACGGCAGGGCCCAGCAGCAGACCCGCCACCAGCGCGCCGACCACCTGCGGCATCTGGAACTTGCGGGTGACCAGTCCCAGAATCTTGGTACTGATCAGGATCAGTGCAATGTCAAAAAGATAACCATACTCCATGTACAATACGTCCCTTTCCCTGAAGATACTGGCTGGCAGAATAACGGAAAAATCTGTTTCCCGGGAAAATCTGCCGAAAACGGGCTTTTATCTGTATCGCCTCATTCCGCCATGATACATTATATTGGAGTTTTTGGAAAATGCAAGGCCTTTTGACGCCTTGTGGGGAAAGTATTATGAAAATCGGAATAATGAATAAATTCTGAAGAAGAGGAGAAAAGAGTATGTCCAAAATGAGATGGCACAGCGGACAGGCCGAAAAAGCGGCGCTCCCGGATGCCGGAAGCGCCGCGGCCTTTTATGGAATGGGGATCAGGAACGTTTCCTCCTTTTCAAACTGGCTCAGGGTGACTTCCATTCCGTTTTCCGAAACGGAGCCCACGGTGCAGTCGTAGAAAGAGGCGAATCTGGGCGGATCCTCGGTCATGGACAGCGGCGAAAGGGTCTCGCCGTCCAGCAGCACAGCCGCCGCCCGGGCACCGCTGCTGTAATAGCTGCTGCCATAGAGCGAGTGGAAAAGCAGTGCGCAGAGATCGCCGTTGTCCAGCAGGAAGAGCCGTTCGGGGGTCCAGTTTTCCAGCAGGGCGCTCTGCACGATCTGGCCGGTTTCAGCATCGATGGCCGCCAGAGCGGTGTGTGCTGCGCCGGTTTCGGGATCGGTGACGCTGGTCAACAGCTGGATCCTGCCGCTTGCCGAGTCGAACAGCAGGAAGGGATCCTGCTCCAGCGAAAGGGCCTGCAGACCCAGCAGCCGGGCAAGATCAAACCGGTTCAGCAGCTCTGCGCTTTCCAGCTCGCTGCTGTCGTAAAAACTCCCCCGGTAGATGGCCAGCTCTCCGTCGCTCTGCAGGCGGACGGTGCAGTTCAGGGTGTAGGAGGTTTCCAGGCACTCCCCATCGCTGCTGAGATAGGCGGTATACAGCTCGTAGGAAAATACCTCGGCGTCATGGGCCAGTCCGGTGTGGGGCAGATAGGAAAGGGAAACCTCATGAACCCAGCCCTGGTCGTAGCCGGTGACCTCCTCCCGCATATAGAGGTTGTCGCGAACCTGCACCGTCTGGCCGTTGTCCAGACGGTACAGCATGCCGAAATCGCCGTGGGAGGAGCGGTAATCCAGGTCCGGTTCAATCGCCTGCGCAGAGACATAGCGCTCGTTTGCCATATTCTCATAATCCATGGCGTACCGGACCGTATTCCGGTAGAAAGGGTGGGAGGCAAAGCTGATAAACAGACTGAAGAGGAAAATCAGCAGATCGACCCGGGCGGAGAGAGAGGCCAGGACGCTTCGGGAGGCGGGCGTGATGCGGTAGTGCTTGCAGGCGCGTCTGCCCCGGCGAAGCCTGCGGACGATCAGCAGAAGCAGCAGGGGAACGGCGATGGTGTACGCCGCCGCCGTCACCGAGGAGGCCAGCAGGGTGCCGGAGAACCAGCGGGCCATCTCCGGGTAGGAGTGACCGGGGAAAAAGTCGACGCCGCTGCCGAAGAGCAGATTGTACAGGCCGAAAGCAATCAGGGCGGGCAGGGCGGCCAACACCTTCCAGAGGGCCTGAACCGGCAGATGGAGGGCACCACTGCTGCCGGGCATGGTGGAAATCAGCTCGCAGGCCCGGAGAATGTCATCCTCCGGCACACCCTTCCGCCGGGCTATACCGGCAGCCGCCTTCAGGTCGCAGCCGGGCGCCGCGCCCAGAAGCTCCATGGCCTGCCGCTGCAGCTCGGAGCAGTTTGCGTTGACCGGCATCCGCTGCTGCGCGGGCCGCTCCGGGTTCAGATGCTCACTGTGGGGAGAGCGGGCTGACGTGGGATCATCGTGGGGATGCTGCCGGAACCAGATCAGCGCCTGCTCATAGGCGGTGTCCAGCTTTTCCAGCTGCCAGGTCATGTCGGGATCGATTTCCCTGCGGCGTTTGTGGTAGGCCTTGCGGATTTCCGGCAGGCTGCTGTCCGGACTGATTTCCAGAAGGCGGGTGATCTCAAGGGTCAAGGCAAATCCCTCCCGGATTACAGGCGAATGGTTTGGGGCTGGCGCTGCCGGAACCAGGTCAGCTCTTCAAAGCCCAACTCCCGCAGCAGCTGCTGGCACTGCGGAATGCCCGAGGCGATGTCGCCGGCCTTGTGGGCGTCGGAGCCCAGGGTGATCCGGCGGCCGCCCAGCTGGCGGTAGCGGCTGACGATGCCCGGATCGGGCAGGGGAACACTGATCTTCTGGCGGAGACCGCTGGAATTGACCTCCAGCGCCATGCCGCTGTCGATGGTCAGCCGGAGAAGACGGTCGATTTTGTCTTTATAGCGGTCCAGCTCCACCGGAATGCCCGCATCGCCCACGATGTAGCGCAGCGGGTAGGTGATATGGGCCAGCACATCGGTCATTCCCCATTCCACCAGCCGGATCAGCCGGTCGAAGTAATCGTCCAGCAGCTCCAGAATCCGGCTGACAGGGGTATTTCGGCAATCCAGATAGTAGAAGTCCTCCACGTCACCGGCCCGGTGAATGGATCCGATGACCACATCCACCTGCCGCATGGCCAGTATTTCCTCGGCAAGGGCCGGATAGTCGATGGCTTCTCCCAGCTCAAAGCCGGTCAGAATACGGGTGGAACCGGCATGCTCCTGCCGCCAGCGGCTGACCTCGTCCACCGAAGCACAGATGGCCGCCTTGACCTGCTCCACCGGATAGCGGGCGGGATAGAGGTCGCAGTGGTCGGTGACGGCAAAGACCTGCAGCTCCAGCTCTGCCGCCCGGCGGCAGATGAGGTCAACGGGTTCCTGGCCGTCGAAGCTGTGCAGCGAGTGATTGTGGCAGTCAAGAAGAGGATGCATGGATAAAATCTCCTTTAAAAGTCTTTTCTTTGAGGATGTTTGCTGATATAATATAGGGAAAAGGACGGGAAGCTCCTGTCCGGATTCTTTTGGAAAGGTCGTGACGATCATGACCCTATTCGGCGCCCATTCTCCTGCGGGGAAGGGGCAGCGCCGGCATAAGCTGCTGCTGACCCACCGGGGCACCGTTCCGATGGAAACGTCCCGGCTGCTTCTCCGCCCCTTTCGGGTGGAGGACGCGGAGACTATGTTCCGGAACTGGGCCGGCGATCCCCGGGTGACCCGCTACCTGCTGTGGCGGGCCCATCAGACGGTGGACGAGACCCGGTCGGTGCTGGAGTACTGGCAGCGACAGTACAGCCGCAAGGATTTTTATGAGTGGGGCATTGTGCTGAAGGACAGCGGTCAGCTGATCGGCTCGGTGGGCGCGACCAAAGCGGCCGGTCATCAGTGCCTGGAGGTCGGATACTGCATCGGTTATCCCTGGTGGGGGCGGGGCATCTGCCCGGAGGCGCTCCATCGGGTGATGGACTTTTTCTTCAGCGAGGTGGGCTGTCGGCAGCTCATCGCCATGCATGCCATTGAGAACCCCTCCTCCGGACGGGTCATGGAGAAATGCGGCATGGTTCGGCGGCCGGGAGATTCGGTGCCTGTTTCCACCGAAAACGGGCTGTACAACTGTCGGGTGTATGAGATGACCCGGCAGCAGTTTGAACTGTTAAGCAGTAAGTCAGTAAAATAGAGCGAAAGCCGTATACTTTTCAGAAAAATTACGAACTGTACAGGAGGAATCAGCATGGATGCCAACAAAAAAGCGGTTTTGGATCTGCGGATCCGCAAGACCATGGATCATCTTCAGCAAAACGGAATGTCCGCTGTTTATCTGGAAAGCCGGCAGCAGGTTCTGCCCTGGCTGCAGCAGGCCATCCCGGATGGAGCATCGGTTGCCCATGGCGGCTCCATGACGCTGGCGGAATGCGGTGTTGTGGACTGGCTGCGGCAGGAGCCGCGGCTGCGCTATCTGGATCGGGATCAGCCCGGCCTGACCCGGGAGGAGCGCACCGAACGGATGCGGCAGGCGCTGCTCAGCGATGTGTACCTGTCCTCGGTCAATGCCCTGACCGAAAACGGCGAGCTGTTCAATGTGGACGGCAACGGCAACCGGGTGGCGGCGCTGCTGTACGGCCCCCGTCGGGTAATTCTGGTCGTGGGCGTCAACAAGATCGTTTCGGATCTGAAGGAGGCGGAGGTGCGGGTCAAGAAGATCGCCTGTCCCGCCAATACAGTGCGGCTGGGCTGTCCCACCTACTGTCGGGAAAAGGGTGAGTGCGCAGCCTTCCTCAGCGGCAATCCCACCCTGACCAGCGGCTGCGGCAAAAACAGCATTTGCAACGACTTTGTGATCATGAAAAATCAGAGTGTTCCCGGCCGGATCACCGTTGTGTTGGTGGATGAGGAGCTGGGCTACTAATCTGTATTATCGGCAAATAAAATTACTCATCGTATACGGAAGTGACGATGGGTTTGCCGTCCCGATCCAGCAAGGGGGTCAGGCCGGTGCCGGATCCGTTGCTGGCCAGCAGATAATTGACGCCGGTTTCCCGGTCCACCAGCACCAGACAGTTGGCAAAAACATTTCCTTTGGGCGTTTCATTGGACACAACCATGAAGCGCTTTTCTTTTTTCTCAGCCATAGGGAACTCCTTTCGGGCAGGAATGACATGTACCATCTTTATCTTATCGGAAAATGGAGGAGAATGCAAGGGGCCTGACAAAATCTAAGGCCAAAGCTGCAAAAATTAACGCCGGACAGCCGGTCTGAAGAGGAAAAAGCGTCTGATTGTTCAGAGCGGGTTGGAAGGACCGTGTTCGTTGTGTTTTTCCACAAGAAAAGGTTCTGATGTCTGGCTGAAATAAGGCTTGACAGCAAAAAAACTTGCCGCTATAATGAGAGTAAACGATTACATTGAAGGGAGCGTATGTCATGAATTTTAAGGTTGCGCTGCAGGTCTATTCGGTTCGCGACTTTGCGGAGCAGGACCTGGAAGGGACGCTGCGGAAAATCAAAGAGATGGGCTACGACGGCGCCGAGCTGGCCGGTCTGTACGGCCATTCTTACGCTGAAGTCCGGGACATGATGAAGAAGGTGGGGCTGACCCCCATTTCCGCCCATGTGCCGCTGGATGAGATGCTGGCGGATCCGGACGGTGTGCTGGCCGGCTATGCCGAGATCGGCTGCCGCTTTGTGGCGGTTCCCTATCTGCCCGAGGAGCGGAGAGCCGGTACCGACGGCTTTGACCGCACCATGAAGGAGATTGAGATGCTTTGCGGCGTTGCCAAAAAGCACGGCATGACCATGCTGTACCACAATCATGACTTTGAGTTTGTGAAAATCGGCGAGGAATACTGCCTGGACTATATGTACCGCACCATTCCCGCGGAGCTGCTGCAGACCGAGCTGGACACCTGCTGGGTCAATGTTGGCGGAGAAGAGCCCGCTGCCTTTGTCCGCAAATATGCCGGACGGGCGCCGGTGGTGCATCTGAAGGACTTCTATCTGAGCAGCCGGGAGAACGCCGGCGACGCTCCTTTTTACGAGCTGATCGGCAGCGATCAGAAGGCCGGCGGGGAGAACGTCTTTGAGTTCCGTCCCGTGGGCTACGGCATGCAGGATTTCCCTGCAATCCTGAAAGCGGCGGAGGAAGCCGGCGCGGAGTGGGTTGTCGTGGAGCAGGACCGTCCTTCCATGGGCAAGAGCTCCATGGAGTGCGCTGAAATGAGCCGCGATTACCTGAAGTCGCTGGGCCTTTAATAAATCATAAGGAGAGAGAATCATGGCAGAAAACATTCTGGACAAATTCAAAACCGACCAGGAAGGCGAAGCAGCCATTGACACCAGCAAAAAGCTGAAAATCGGCATCATCGGAACCGGCTGGATCGCGGAAGCCCATATGGACAGCTATCTGCGGATGCCCGATGTGGAAATCGTGGCCGGCGCCGATCTGATCCCCGGCAAGGCAGAAGCCTTCTTCAAGCGCTTCGGACTGGAGAATGTCCGCTGCTACCCCAGCCACAAGGAGATGCTGGACAACGAGGAGCTGGACGCGGTGAGCGTCTGCACCTACAACCGTCAGCATGTGCCCTGCGCCAAGTACGCTCTGGAGAAGGGCGTTCATGTGCTGCTGGAGAAGCCCATGTGCGTCACCCTGGAAGAGGCCGTTGACCTCTGCCGCACCGAAAAGGCCAGCGGCAAGGTGCTGTCCATCGGCTTCCAGCCCCGTTTTGACGCCAACATGAAGATGATCAAGAAGATCGTCGAATCCGGCGAACTGGGCGACATCTACTACATCCAGACTGGCGGCGGGCGTCGGCGCGGCATCCCCACCCCCTTCGGCACCACCTTTATTGAAGAGCAGACTGCCGGTCTGGGCGCTCTGGCCGATATCGGCTGCTACTCTCTGGATATGGTGCTCAACGCCATCGGCTACCCCAAGCCTCTGACCGTTACTGGCTACAAGTCCGATTTCTTCGGCACCCGTCCCAGCTACTATCCCACCCATCCCGAGTATGCCGAGAAGTTCGGCGTGGACGATTTCGCCGCTGCCTTTGTCCGTCTGGAAGGCGGCATCATCCTGGACTTCCGCATCGCATGGGCCATGAACCTGGACACTCCCGGTGACACCATCATCATGGGTACCAAGGGCGGTCTGCGGATCCCCTCCACCGAATGCTGGAACGGCTCGGTGGGCGGCCCCATGAAGATTTACCACGAGGTGGCCGGTGCTCAGGTGGAGACCGAGATCCCCATCATTGAGGACAACGCCAACCTGTTCGACCGCAAGATCCGGACCTTCCTGGATGCGGTGAAGAACGGCGGCAGCGCTCCCGTTCCCACCAGCCAGATCCTGTACAACCAGGCCATCCTCTCCAGCATCGCCGAGTCCGCCAGACTGGGCCATGAGGTTGAGGTGGAGATCCCCGAAATCTGATTCATCCCGGTATAAAAAACGGTGCAGCTTCCCGAGCGGGGCTGCACCGTTTTTGTTTGATCCGGAGGCAGGGAAAGGGAAACCTCCGGAAGATTTCCTTCCGGAGGTCACACGGAAACTCAGTCCAGTTCTCTCTTTCCGGTGTAAAGCTCGTAGTAGCGGCCCTTCATGGCCAGCAGCTGATCGTGATTACCCCGTTCGATGATCTCGCCCTGCTCCAGCACCATGATGGCGTCGGCATTGCGGACGGTGGACAGACGGTGGGCAATGACGAAGGTGGTGCGGTTGTGCATCAGCCGATCCATGCCGTGCTCAATATGGCGTTCGGTTCGGGTGTCGACCGAGCTGGTGGCTTCGTCCATGACCAGAATGGGCGCTTTGCTGAGGGCTGCCCGGGCGATGTTCAGCAGCTGCCGCTGCCCCTGGGACAGGTTCTGACCGTCGCCTTCCAGCATGGTGTCATAGCCGTCGGCCAGACGCATGATGAAGCTGTGGGCGCTGGCGGTTTTGGCCGCTTCAATGACCTCCTCGTCGGTGGCGTCCAGCCGTCCGTACCGGATGTTCTCCATGACGGTGCCGGTGAAGAGGTGGGTGTCCTGCAGCACCATGGCGATGTTGTGCCGGAGGGTTTCCCGGCGGATCTGCTGGATGTCAACGCCGTCGATGGTGATGCTGCCTTCCTGAATGTCATAGAAACGGTTCAGCAGATTGGTGACGGTGGTTTTGCCGGCGCCGGTGGAGCCCACAAAAGCGATTTTCTGACCGGGCTTGGCGTAGAGGGAGATGTGCTTCAGAATCACCTTGTCGGGGTTGTAGCCGAAGGTCACATCGTCCAGCACCACATGACCCTTCATATCGGTCATGTCCAGCGCGTCGGGAGCGTCAGGCGCTTCGGGCTCTCTGTCCATGATGTTGAACACCCGCTCCGCACCGGCCAGAGCCGAGAAGATGGTGGAGACTTGGTTGGCCACTTCATTGATGGGCTGGCTGAACTGGCGGGCGTAGTTGCCGAATACGGTCAGGCCGCCCACGTCAAAGGAGCCGACAGCGCAGAGGATGCCGCCGATGCCGATGGTCAGGGCGTAGCTGACCTGGCTCAGGTTGCCCAGCACCGGACCCATGATGCCGCCGAAGAACTGAGCGTTGAGCTGCTTGTTCCGCAGATCGCTGTTCAGCAGGCCGAATTCTTCCTCGCAGATGTCCTCGTGGCAGAAGACCTTGACCACCTTCTGACCGGATACCGATTCCTCGATGTAGCCGTTGACGGCGCCCAGGGCAGCCTGCTGTGCGGAGTAGTATTTGCGGCTGCGGGAGGCGATCATGCTGCCTGCCTTCATGAACAGGGGAGTGAACAGCATGGTCAGCAGGGCCAGCCAGATGTTGGTGTATACCATCATGACCACAGTGCCGACCAGCGTGATGGAGCCGGAGACCAGGCTCAGCAGGGTGGAGTCCAGCATCATGCCGATATTGTCCACGTCGTTGGTGAACCGGCTCATGATTTCACCGTTGTTTTCGGTGTCATAGAACCGCACCGGCAGTTTTTGCAGCTTGCCGAACAGATCGTTCCGGATTTTTTCAATGGCGTTCTGGGAAACGGTAATCATCAGCCGGTTCTGGGCATAGGTGGTGACAATGCCTACCAGATAAACGGCGCCCAAAGTCAGCAGGGCGTACAGAAAGCCCTCCATTCTGCCTGCGGCGATGTAGTTGTTGATAATGGGGCGCAGCATGTAGGAGCCAGCCAGAGCCGACAGGGTGCGCAGCACCATAAAGACAAAGACCACGCACATGCGGGCTTTATAGGCGGAAACATAGGAGAACAGCCGCTTGATGGTTTTGCCGGTGTCCTTGGGCTTGCCGCCCGTGCCCCGGCTTCTGGGTCCGCCGGGTCCACCCGGGCCTCTTCCCGGGCCTCCGGGACCACGCATGGCCATTTTCTGAGCAGAGGCGCTGTTGTAGCGTTTTGCCAGGTTTTCAAGATCGCGTCTGGGCATCAGGCCTGCGCCTCCTTTCTGTCCATCTGGGAGTAGTAGATTTCCTGATACTCCTCGTTGCCGGCCAGCAGCTCCTCGTGGGTGCCGATGCCGGTGATGCGTCCCTCGTTCATAACGATGATCTGATCCGCTTCCATGACCGAGGTGATCCGCTGGGCGATGATCAGCTTGGTGGAATCCTTCAGTTCACCGGTAAAGGTCTTGCGGATGCGGGCCTCGGTAGCGGTGTCCACAGCGCTGGTGGAGTCGTCCAGAATCAGGATTCTGGGCTTTTTCAGCAGGGCGCGGGCGATGCAGAGCCGCTGCTTCTGACCGCCGGAGACATTACTGCCGCCCTGCCCCAGTTCAGTATCGTAGCCGTTGGTGAAGCTTTGAATGAAGCTGTCGGCCTGAGCGCTGGCGGCTGCAGCCCGCAGCTGCTCCATGGTGGCATCTTCATCGCCCCACTGGAGATTTTCGGTGATGCTGCCGGAGAAGAGCACATTCTTCTGTAGAACCATGCCGACGCCGTTGCGCAGGTTTCTGAGACTGTAGTCCCGGACGTTGACGCCGTCCACCAGCACCTCACCCTCATCGGTGTCGTACAGCCGGGGGATCATGGAGACCAGCGTGGTCTTGCCGCAGCCGGTGGAGCCGATGATGCCCACAGTCTGGCCCGGTTCAATGGTAAAGCTGATGTCGGACAGAACCTTTTCGGCGCTGTTTTTGTAGTAGCGGAAGCTGACATGGCGGAATTCAATTCGGCCCTCCTGCACCAGACGATCGGGCTGGGCAGCCTGCTCATCGGTCAGGTCGATCTTTTCATCCAGCACCTCGGAGATGCGCCGGGCAGAGGCCAGGGCACGGGAACTGTTCATAAAGACCATGGTCAGCATCATCAGGGAAAACAGGATCTGGGTGATGTAGGTGATAAAGGCGGTCAAATCGCCCACCAGCATGTCGCCGGCAATGACCTGTTTGCCGCCGAACCAGACCACAGCCAGGGAGGTCAGGTTCATGAACAGTGTCATCAGCGGCTGCATGAGGATCATGATGCCGACGGCAGACAGGCTGGCGTCCTTCAGTTCCCGGTTGCTGCGGCCGAATTTATCCTGCTCGTGACCTTCGCGGACAAAGGATTTGACCACCCGCACATTGGTGAGGTTTTCCTGGACGGTGGAGTTCAGGCTATCGATTCTTTTCTGCATCCGGTTAAATCGGGGGAAGCCCACCCGGATGACAAGAACCTGGGTGATGACGATCAGGGGAATGGTGACCGCCAGTACTGTCGCCAGCCGGGGGTTCATGGCGATGGCCATGATCAGGGCGCCGATGAGCATGCCGGGTCCGCGCAGGCACATCCGCAGCAGCATGTTGATAAAGTTCATCATCTGGGTCACGTCGTTGGTCAGACGGGTGACCAGAGAACCGGTGCTGAATTTGTCGATGTTGGCAAAGGAGAATTTCTGGATCTTGCTGTAGACATCCTGCCGCAGATCCGCCGCGAAGTTGACCGAGGCCTTGGCACCGAAATAGGCGCCGCCCACGCCGCCGGCCATCATCAGCAGGGCGGTGAGCACCATGAACAGGCAGATGCCTACGATGTACCAGACATCCTTGTCGGCAACGCCGTTGTTGATGATGGAAGCCATGAACTTGGGCATGAGAATCTCACCGACGACCTCAATGATCATGCACAGAGGGCCGATGAGAAAGTAAGGCCAGTAGGGCTTCACATACTTCATCCATCGTTTCAAGTCTGCATCCTTCCTTTCGTCCGGCGGCTGCTTCTGTCAGCCCACTGGACACATAGTTAGTAAACTAATCATTTACAGACTCAATTGTACTCCAATATGGGCGGTTTGTCAAGGGAAACTTTATCCGGAATATAAAAAACTGCGTCGGATTTGCTTCCGGCGCAGCAGCGTGTCGATAAAGTCACTACTGATTGACGATTTGCACAAATAGGCAACTTACTTTCAATTGGTTGGCAAAACTTTCTTTGCCTTGGCAGTCTAACGATAGGTAATACCTTATTTGTGCGAATTGCCAGTGTGCACTGACTTTATCGATACGCTAAAGGCGCAGCCCGTTTGGACTGCGCCCCAGGCTTATTTCAGCTCCGCGATGGTGACGCCGGTTTCGCCCTCGCCAAAAACGCCCAGCCGGTAGGACTTGACGCTCTTGTGGCGCTTCAGGTGCTGCTGCACCGCCTCCCGCAGGACGCCGGTGCCCTTGCCGTGGATGATGGTCACCTGATGGATGCCGTTGAGCACCGCGTTGTCAATGAAGCTGTCCACCTCCAGAATGGCCTCCTCCGCGTTCATGCCCCGGAGATCCACCTCGGGGAAGCCGCCCCGCTGGGAGCCGGACTTCAGCCCTCTGGAAACATCGGCGGTGCGGATCTTGCCTCTGGGCGTGCCGTTGACCTTGACCCGATCCCGCTCGATCAGCCGGAGATTTTCCAGCTGCACCCGGGACTTCATGATCCCGGCCTGCACCAGCACCATGCCGGACTTGTCGGGGGCCTTGATGACGGTGCCTTCCTTGTCGATGTCCACGATGAGCACATCATCGCCCACCTTCAGGGGTCTGGGCAGCTTGTAGCCGCTGTTGCCCCGGGCAGTGACAGGGTTGGCGGCATCGTGCATCCGGCCCAGCTGTCCCTTGATCTGGGAGCGGGCCGCGTTGAGCCGACGGCTGAATTCCTCCGAATCCTTGATCCTGCGCACCTCATCCAGCTCAGCCAGCACACCTTCGGCCTGACGGCGGACATCGGTGACGATTTTCATGGCCTCCGCCTTGGCCCGCTCAGCTTCCTTTTCCCGATCGGCGATCAGCTGATCCTGATAGGCCTTGATCTCGTCCCGGCGGCGGTCGATCTCCCGCTTTTCCTCTTCCAGCTGCTGCTGCATGGCCTCATACTGACGGCGGGAGCCCTCCAGTGAGTCGATGACATCTTCAAAGCGTTTGTTTTCACTCTGCACCAGCGCTTTGGCCCGCTCGATCACATCGTCGCCCAATCCCAGCTTCCGGGAAATGGCGAAGGCGTTGGAGCGGCCGGGCACGCCGATCAACAGCCGGTAGGTGGGCCGCAGGCTTTCCACGTCGAATTCACAGCAGGCGTTTTCCACACCGGGCGTCTGCAGCGCGTACATCTTTAATTCGGCATAGTGGGTGGTGGCTGCCACCCGGCAGCCCTTCTTCTGCAGCTTTTCCAGAATCGAGATGGCCAGCGCCGCGCCCTCCACCGGGTCAGTACCGGAGCCCAGCTCGTCGATGATGCAGAGGGAGCGGTAATCCGCCCGATCCAGAATGGAGATCATGTTGACCATGTGGGAGGAGAAGGTGGACAGCGACTGCTCGATGCTCTGTTCGTCGCCGATGTCCACCAGTACATCCTCAAAGGTGGAGATGACCGAGCCGTCAGCCGCCGGAATCAGCAGGCCGCACATGGTCATCAGGGTCAGCAGACCCAGGGTTTTCAGGGTGACGGTCTTGCCGCCGGTGTTGGGGCCGGTGATGACCAGACTGGTGAAGTCGTCGCCCAGCCGGATGTCCACCGGCACCACCTTCTGCGGGTCGATCAGGGGATGGCGGGCCTTTTTCAGCAGAATCTGGCCGTTGTCCACCACCTTGGGCATCTGAGCCTTCATCCGGGAGGCCAGATTGCATTTGGCAAACAGCAGATCCAGATCCACGATGTTTTCAAAGGCCCAGCAGATGTCCTCGCAGCAGTCGCCGCAGTGGGCGGAGAGCTCGGCCAGAATCCGCTCGATTTCCTCCTGCTCCTTGGCCTGCAGCACCCGGATCTCGTTGTTGGCTTCCACCACGGCGATGGGCTCGATGAAGTAGGTGGAGCCGCTACCCGAGGTGTCATGCACCAGACCGGGCACCTCGCCCTTGTACTCCGCCTTGACCGGCACCACGAAGCGGCCGTCCCGCATGGTGATGATGCTGTCCTGCAGGTATTTCTGGTAGGAGCTGGAGCGGATCATCTTCTCCATCTTTTCCCGGGCCTTCAGCTCGGTCTGACGGATCTTGCGGCGAATGGCTGCCAGCTCGCCGGAGGCGTTGTCATCGATCATGTCCTCGCTGACAATGGCCGACGAGATTTCCCGCTCCAGAGAGTTGTTCTGATACAGCCGGGAGAACTGCTCCGAAACGGCGTTTTCCTCTTCAGCAAAGGGGTCGCTCCACTGGGACAGCAGTCGGGACTGACGCAGCACCGCCGCGATGTTCAGCAGGTCGCCGGGAGACAGGACGCCGCCCTGCTGGGCGATTTTCAGCCGTCCGCAGGGATTGTGAAAACCGATGAAGGAGGGTGTGCCGTACCGGACCGTCAGCTGAAACAGGTCGTTGGTGCGGTGCAGCTCGTGCAGCACATCATCGATATCGGTGAGCGGCGTGATGGACACCGCCTTCTTTTTGGAGTCCTCATAGTGGCACAGGTCGGCCGCCATGCGGAGGATTTTATCCAGCTCCAGTGTTTTGGTATATTTGGGATTGATCATGATGAAACCTTTCGTAAGGATGGCAAACCGGCAGCGGCCGGTTTACAGCATGCTTTTGTAAAATTCCAGGGACTTGAACTGTCCGCCGATGTGGAAGACCGCAAAGGTCTCCGCCGCATGGGCAAAGGCTGTTTCTCCCTCGGGGGAGAGTCGGAAGGAGTAGATGGCCCGTTCCTCCGACTGAATCACATGGCAGAAGGCCTTCCGCAGGGCCGGAGCCATGGGCAGGCAAACCGTTTCCTCCGGAAGGACGGACCGGCACCGGCCGCAGACCAGCTGTCCCTCGCCGGGCAGGAAGTAAAGCTGCTCCGCTTCCCCGCAGCCGCAGACCGAGCAGCCGTCCATGTCCGGCGCAAAGCCGCAGAGGGTCAGCAGCCGCAGCTCAAAGACTGCCTTCAGAAAGGCAGGGGAGCGCTTTTTCTGTTCCAGCAGGTAGAGAGTGTTCAGCAGCAGCCGCAGGCATTCGCCGCCGTTATCCTCCGACGGCAGCACGAAGCGGCAGAGCTCGCAGAAATAGGCCGCCAGGGACAGGCTCTGCAGATCCTCCCGCAGGCCGTAAAAATTGTTTTCCAGGTCGGCGCCGTCCACTATGTAGCGGGTCTTGCCCTTGAACAGGCAAAACTCGCTGTAGGCCAGCACCTCGGTGGCAGCTGCGGCCCGGCCCTTTTTCCCCCGGGAGACCTTGGCGAAGACGTCGATCAGCCCCAGATCAGAAGTGAGCAGGGTCAGTTTTTTGTCCTGGGAACTGAGCGCCGTCTGTGCCAGGACGATGCCCCGGGTTTTGATGGTCAAGGGGAAAGCCTCCTTCACGGGCGGACTGGTTTTTGTACAGAAGATAATCCGAAATGCTGCCCGTTCGGGCGAACTGGTCATAGGCGCTGCCCTCCGGATACAGGTCATTCACGCGGGGAGCGGGATCCGGGAAGGGCGGTGTGCCGATGGGCGGCAGGGCCGGAATTTCAGCGCTGCGGCCGGGCATGGGAATTTCGGGGAACAGTGGCTTCTGTTCAGGCTGAGTTTTCATATCCATCCTCCTGTCGGCATGTTGGCCGGAACGGATCCGGCACTTCTATTTTCTGCCGAAAGGGGAGGAGTATGCGAATAAAAAGAATACGATATGGATTTGTGAGACTGAAATTACTCTTCGTACTTGAATCCCATGGAGCGGATGGCGCTTTCGCTGTTGCGCCAGTCATCCCGCACCTTGATCCAGCACTTGAGGTTGACGCGGGTGTCCAGGAAGCTTTCCAGCTCCAGCCGCGCTTCGGAGGAGATTTTTTTCAGCATCTGACCGCCCTTGCCGATGATCATGCCCTTGTGGCTGTCCCGCTCGCAGTAGATGGTGGCTTCGATGTCCAGCAGGCCGGGATTGTTTTCCCGTTCCCGCATCTTTTCCACCGTCACGGCGGTGCCGTGGGGAATTTCGTCCCGCATATTGCGCAGGATCTTTTCACGGATGATTTCGGCGGCGATGATCCGCTCCGGCTGATCGGTCAGGGTATCGTCGGGGAAGTAGTGAGGGCCTTCGGGGGTATGGGTCTTCAGCTCCTGCATCAGGATGTCCAGCCCGTCCCGGCCGGTGACGCTGACCGGCACTACGGCCAGAAAATCGTACAGAGAGCCCACTTCAGCGATTCGGGCCAGCAGCTGCTCTTTTTCAACCAGATCGATCTTGTTGATGACCAGGATGACCGGCAGTTTCCGGCGGCCGAACTCCTCGATGAGCTTCTGCTCCTCCTCGTTCAGGGCGCCCATGGGCTCCACCAGGAAGAGGGCCAGATCCACATCGCCGATGCTCTGAGTGACGACGGTGTTCATATGGCCGGACAGCTTGGTGTGGGGTTTATGGAATCCGGGCGTGTCCAGAAAGCAGAGCTGCAGCTCCTCCTCGGTGAGGACGCCCATGATCCGGGTGCGGGTGGTCTGGGGCTTGGAGGAAACGATGGCGATTTTCTCCCCCAGCAGGGCGTTGAGAAGGGAGGATTTGCCCACATTGGGCTTGCCTACAATGGCCACGAAGGCGGATTTGGTGGTTGATTTCATAGAGTCTCCTTTGATGATTTCGGTAAAGCCGCCGCCTCTGTCGGTTCGGCGGTCTGAGGGGCTGGCTGTCTCCGGCGGACGCTTCCTTTACTCTAACACCCGCAGGACGGCTTGTCAAGTGAAAAAACTTTACTGACGGAAGAGCCTGTCGCCCCAGAAGGAAAACAGAACGCCGGACACCAGCAGTACAAGGTACAAAAGCGTCAGGGCGGGGCTGGACAGGATCCGCAGCAGGGTGTCGGTCAATTTTGGAAAATGCAGAAAAAGAGCGAGCCCCACTGCCGCAGCAGTCAGAGCCGCCAGCAAAACGCCCCCGGCAGCACAGTCCTTGGCAATGGCGGCCAGCCGCCGCTGCTCTCTGGTGACCAGATCCACAGCCTTTTCAATGGCGGTGTTCAGGGCTTCGGCGCAAAGCACCAGCCCCACAGCAAAAAACAGCAATCCGTACTCCGCCGCAGTCAGTCCATAGGACACGGAAAAGGCGGTGACCAGCACCGCCGCACTCAGATGGACGCGCATATTCCGCTCATGGACAATACAGTACCGGATGCCGCGAAGGGCGTACAGAAAGCTGTTTAAGAAGGCTGTGAATCTTCCCCGGGGCTTAGTCATTTTCCATGACATAGCTGGCGCCCTTGGGGATGCCCAGCATGGTCAGGACCGTTTCTTCCTTTTCCCGCATTTTGACAGCTTCCACGCCGCCGGCCTCGTGGTCGTAGCCCAGCAGATGGAACATGGAGTGGGTGGTGAGGAATCCGATTTCCCGCTGCAGGGAGTGGCCGTAAAAGTCCGCCTGCTCCACCGCTTTGGGCATGGAAATCACAATGTCACCCAGCAGCAGTGCGCCGGTGGCCTCGTTCCGGTCGTATTTTCCGTTTTCTCCCAGAGGGAAGGACAGGACATCGGTGACGGCGTCCTTGCCCCGGTATTTGGCGTTAAGCGCCTGAATTTCCTCATTGCTGACGAAGGAGACATCGATCTCCGCGTCCTCGGTGAAGCCCTCCAGCCGGAGAGCGGCGTTGCAGCAGCGCCTGACCAGCAGACGGATACCGGTGGGGATTTTGACTTCCTTCTGACGATTGGTGATGACAACCTTTACCTTATTCATGATGTTTGATTTTACCCTCCTCATAGTATTTGTCGTAGGCCTTGATAATATCCTGTACCAGCTTATGCCGGACCACATCCTTGTCGGTGAAGCGGACGATGCCAATATCCTCCACGCTCCGGAGCACCTTCATGGCCTCCAGCAGGCCGGACTTTTTGTCTGTGGGCAGGTCGATCTGGGTGATATCGCCGGTGATGATGATCTTGGAGCCGAATCCCAGACGGGTCAGGAACATTTTCATCTGCTCCCGGGTGGTGTTCTGGGCTTCGTCCAGGATGATGAAGGATTCGTCCAGCGTACGTCCCCGCATGTAGGCCAGCGGCGCCACTTCGATGCTGCCCCGCTCCTGCAGCTTCTGGAAGGTTTCCGCTCCCAGAAAGTCAAACAACGCGTCGTACAGCGGCCGCAGATAGGGATCCACCTTGTTCTGCAGGTCGCCGGGCAGAAAGCCCAGCTTTTCACCCGCTTCCACGGCGGGACGGGTGAGGATGATCCGCTGGACGGTGCCGGCCTTGAAGGCCTTGACCGCCATGGCCACTGCCAGATAAGTCTTGCCGGTTCCGGCGGGGCCTATGCCCAGCGTGATGGTATTTTCCTCAATGGTTTTGATATAGCGCTTCTGTCCGACGGTTTTGGGGTGGACGGGCTTGCCCTTCTGGGTGATGCAGATGCAGCCGTCGCTTAGCTCCTGCATCTGCGCCTCGGCACCCTCGCTGATCATGGAGACGGCGTACCGGGCGGCCAGCTCGTCAATTTCCTTGCCGGAGGCGATCATGGAGAGCAGACTCCGGACGGCGCGCTCACACTGGGCGACCTGCTCCTCCCCGCCGATGATCTTCAGATCGCAGTCCCGAACCACCAGCTCCACCGAGTAGGCTTTTTTCAGGATCTGCAGGTTTTTATCGAAGCTGCCGCAGAGCGTGGACAGCTGTTCCGTGCTGTCAAACGTAAGCGTGCGTTCGCTCAAAATTTCTCAATCTCCTTTGGCCCTGAGTGGCTATCTTGAATTACTAGCATTATACCATAAAATTCCGCTTTTGTATCTATGTGAAATCCACAAAATTTTCCCGAATTCCCCGCTTCCTATCCGTTATCCTGTAAAAGGGTGTCAGAAAAAGTCGGCATTGGCCGAATGCGGGATCATTTTTTGCTATGGGACGATTTCAATGGCCCTTTCACGGGCGATATCCTCGATGCAGGTGTAGCTGAGGGTCAGGGTCATGACCCCCTCCGAGACAGAGGCAGCGCTTTCCCGGGTGAGAATCTGGGCGTCCTGCAGCTCATGCTGCTCAAAATCCGCCGCAGCCTCCTCCAGCTCCCGCAGGGCGCTTTCCTCGGTGAAGACCTTTTCCCGCAGGGTGTAATAGGCGCGCGTTTCCGTTTCGACGCCCAGCGGCAGCTCTATGCCCAGCACTGTCAGAGGCTCCAGCGTCCGGCTGCTTTCGTACAGCTGCTCTTCCTTGCCGGTAAGCCGCCGGAGCAGACCGTCCGGCAGAAAGAGCGGCAGCTTTTTGCCGAACAGATCCAGGTACCGGCACTGTTTTTCTACCTGGTCAAACTGCTTTTCCTGCTGCTTCAGCTGCAGGGTGAAGGCCTTCTGGAAGCTGGTTTCAGCCAGAACCTGCCCCGAGGCGTGATCGTAGGCGATCTTGCCGTCGGGGGTTTCGGTGATGCCGCTGATGAGCAGCTGCCCCTCTGCGATGGTCTGGCCCAGCTTGACGGCGGACTGGCCCCGCGTGACCGAAAGGGAGGTGATCCGCCCGGTGCGGGCCGCCACCAGATTGCAGGGATCCTCCGGCAGGATAGGCGGGCTGAGGGTTGCTTCGGTGAGGGCGATTTCCACCCGGCTTCCCACCCGGTTCAGGGAAAGGGAGGCGATGGTTGGGAAGTCCTGCCGCAGCCGGGTGGTGATGGCGGCGAGGTCGGCGGCGGGGAGGAAGATTCCCTGCTTCAGTCCCAACCCGGCGGCAGCCTGCCGGATGGTCTCCGGCTGCATTTTTTCGCAGCCGGTCACATCCACCGCCCAGAGAAAGCACTGGGAAAACAGCAGCAGGCCGGTGAACAGTATTGGCCACAGCAGCAGCCCCAGCCGCCTCCGGTACCGCCTCAGAGCAAAGGAGACGCCGTTTTTTTCCAGAATCTGCAGCCGCACCCCCACCGATCGGGCCAGCCGGGCGGCGGTGCGGTATTCCCGGGGCGGCAGATAGCCGAAGCAGATGCCGTCCGCCTTGCAGAATTTCTGAATGGTCAGGTCATAATCGGCCGCCAGGGTCAGAAATCCGCTGATGTCCTCCCCCTCGGCCCGGAACAGCAGGCAGCCTGTTTTCATCATGGTCATCCTTCCTTTCCCGCTTCTCATGTCCCATGTATATGAAGCGGAACAAAGGAATATAATGCCAGAAGAACGGGAAGCCGTGCAATTGCCGCAGGGCGGAAAGGAAGGCGGACGGTTTGAGAGAGCGACATCGAAAACCGCGGGAAAAGCCGGATCGGAAGGCGTTTTCAAGGACAGCGGCCTTTCTGGATGAGCTGGAGCTGGGACTGCAGCCGCCGCTGCAGCTGTGGGGCAGCCATACCCTTTATCTGGAGCGGTGCGGCGGCGTGCTGGATTTCGGAGAGGGCTACATCCGCTTCACGGCGGGAAAGGTGCCGGTGACGGTTTTCGGCAGGGACATCCGGGTGGAGGAATACCGGGACGGACGGCTGCTGGTGCGGGGAAGCTTCACCTCTGTCGAATTCGGATAGGAGGGCATCTGTGAAAAAATGGATGGTATCCGGCGGGGCTGCAGCCGCTGCGTTTCTCCTTCTGTGGGAAAGCGACCGGGTTCTGCAGGGGGTCAGGGCGGGGATGCGGCTCTGTCTGGAGTCGGTGATCCCATCGCTGTTTGTGTTTATGATTCTGGCGGACTTTCTGTCCTCGGCCGACCTGGCCCCGGCGCTGCTGTGGCCCTTCCGGCTGGTCTGCCGGCTGTTTCAGCTGCCGGGGGAGACGGCGCCGGTTCTGGCGGTGAGCCTCGTGGGCGGGTATCCTGCCGGCGCGCGGATGGTGGGCAATCTGGTGCGGCAGGGGAGGCTGGGGCCCAGGACCGGCGAAAAGCTGCTGTGCAGCTGCGTCTGCTGCTCGCCGTCCTTCCTGACCGGGGCGGTGGGCGCGGCGGTGTTCGGCAGTGCCCGGATGGGATTGCTGCTCTGGCTTTGTCAGACGGCGGCCATGGTGGTGACCGGCGTGCTGGCCGGCTTTCTGATGCCCTGCGACAGGGCGGAGGGGGATCCCTTCGCCGGAGAACAGGACTATGCCGCCTGCTTTGTCCGGTCGGTGACCGGCGCAGGCCGGGCCGTTTTCGCCATCTGCTGCTTTGTACTGCTCTTTTCCGCCGTGCAGACCTTTGCGGAGCTGCTGCCGGGCGGCAGGGTGCTGTCAGGACTGCTGGAGGTGACGGTGGGCTGCGGCGGCCTGAAGGGCATTTCCTTCCGGCAGGCGCTGATTCTGTCCACCATCTACACCTCTTTGGGCGGGGTCTGCGTCTGGATGCAGCTGGGCTGCTTTCTGCGGGGAACCGGCGTGCGGCTGGGAGCATTTCTGCTGTTCCGGCTGCCCCACTGCTTTTTCAGCCTGCTGTTTACCCTGGTTTCGGTGCGCTTCTGCCGCATTCCGGCGGAGGTTTTCTCCAGCTTTTCCCAGCCGCTTCCCCAAAACGGCAGCGGCTCGGTGACGGCGGCGGTCTGTCTGGTGATGCTCTGCCTGATGCTGCCGTTGACCTTGCCTCAGAGCGGGAAGAAGCCTTGCAGGGAAGAAAAGAGCGTGCTATAATAAAAGCAAACATCTGAAAGGGAGAATGCACCCATGAAAAAGCCCTGCAGACTGCGTGCCGGTGACCAGATCGGCATCGTCGCCCCCTGCTATGCCGCTGAAGAGGAAAAAATCACCCGGGCCGTCCGGGTGCTGGAGGCCGCCGGCTTTCAGGTGAAGCTGGGGGAGAACCTGTTTCGGAACAGCTGGGGCTTTGCCGCTTCGGCTGAGGAGCGGGCGGCGGATTTCAACGCCATGATCCGCGATCCCGGGGTACGGATGATTCTGTTCGGCGGCGGCGAGGTGGGCAACGAGCTCCTGCCGCTGATCGACTACGATGCCCTGGCGGCGGATCCGAAGCTCCTGCTCAGCTACAGCGACGGCACCACCATTCTGGAGGCCGTGTCCTCCCGCTGCGGCATCTGTACCTATTATGGCCAGTCACCCCGGAGCTTTATCCAGCCCGGCGATTTCAACCGGCGGCATTTTGACGCGGCGGTCTGCAGCGGCGCGCCCTACACCTTTCCGAAGGGGAGCGAGTGGGTGTCCCTCTGCCCGGGCAGCTGTGAGGGCGTTCTGACCGGCGGGTATCTGATGAACTTCGCCGCCATGCTGGGCGGTGCCTGGTATCGCATGCCGGACGAACCCTGCATCCTCTTTCTGGAGGATATGATTCATCTGAACAAGCCTGCCGCCGTCAGCAAGTGGCTCAGCCACATCGAGCAGAGCGGACTCTTCCGGCAGGTAAAAGGCCTCCTCTGGGGCTATTACGATGATGAGCCCCAGCCGTTGGTTGACGACATTCTGCGCCGGGTGGGCCAGCGCTGGAACATTCCGGTGGTGCGGTGCGAGGATTACGGTCACGGCCTGCGGTCGGGCATTCTGCCCATCGGCATCCGGGCAAGGCTGGATGCCGGAGCCGGCACCCTGACCCTGTTGGAGCCCACCGTGGACGATGCATAAAACTTTTCAGGAGACAGACGATGAAGCTTTTCGGAAAAAATGTTGAGCCCGCCTGCAGCTATTGTGAGCTGGGACGGCCGGATCAGGACGGTCAGATGGTTTTCTGCCCCAAAAACGGCGTGGTATCCCCCTATTATTCCTGCCGGCGGTTCCAGTACGCTCCGCTGAAGCGCAGGCCCCGGGGCGTCCGGCTGCTGCCCAAATACCGCCCGGAGGATTTTGAGCTGTGAGAGAATTTGTGATCAACGAAAACGACGCCGGGCAGCGTCTGGACAAGTTCCTGCAGAAGGCGGTCCGTGCCCTGCCCAAGAGCCTGATGTACAAGTATCTTCGGCTCAAGCGGATCAAGGTCAACGGCAAGCGGAGCGAGATCAGCACTCGCCTGCAGCCCGGCGACCGGGTGACGCTGTATATCGGCGACGAATTCTTTGAGGCGCAGGAGCGCCCCGCCTTTCTGCAGGCCAGCGGACAGGTGAAGGTCGTGTACGAGGACGAAAACATCCTGCTCTGCGATAAGCCTCAGGGTCTGATCGTCCACGAGGACGAGGGAGAGACGGTGGACACCCTGATCAACCGGGTGCAGCACTATCTCTACGACAAGGGGGAGTATGACCCCGATGCGGAGGCTTCCTTTGCGCCCGCCCTCTGCAACCGCATCGACCGCAACACCGGCGGCATCGTCATCGTGGCCAAGAACGCCCCCGCCCTGCGGCTGCTCAACGACTGCATCAAAAATCGGGAGCTGCACAAGTACTATCTCTGTCTGGTCAAGGGCTGTCCCCGTCCCCGGGAGGCCACCCTGACCCACTATCATATGAAGGACGAGAAAGAAAACCGGGCCGTGATCTTCGACAAACCCCGCCCCGGCGCCCGCACCATGATCACCCGTTACCGGGTGCTGACCACCAATGGGAAATACTCGCTGGTGGAGGTGGATCTGAAGACCGGCCGCACCCACCAGATCCGGGCCCACATGGCCTATATCGGCTGCCCGCTGGTGGGAGACGGCAAGTATGGCAAAAATCAGAAGGAAAAGGCCCTGGGCTTTGACTGTCAGGCTCTCTATTCTTACAAGCTGGTCTTTGATTTCCGGGAGGAATGCCTTCTGTCCTATCTGAACGGCCGGGTGTTTCAGGTGGAGGACGTCTGGTTTGCCCGGGATGGCATACCGGCTGCGCTGACAGAATAAACTGTGTTGCAGGAATGCGGCGCGAAGGGGGAAGCGGTATGGAGGTTCGGTCCGGAGAGCTGGAGCGGAAGGAAATTCTCAGTCTGAAGGACGGCAGCCGGATCGGCTATGCGGATCATCTGCTGGTGGATCTGGATACGGCCTCTGTGCGGGCGCTGGTGGTCTGCGGACGGCTGCGGTGGTTTGGCCTGCTGGGGCGGGAACCGGATCTGACCATCCCCTGGCAGAACATTGAGGTCATCGGCGAGGATGCCATTCTGGTGCGGATGACCGAGGCTCTGCCCAAGCCCCGTCCAGAGAACCGGGCACGGAAATGGCTGCGCGCCCTGTCCGCTGCCTGGAAGGCGGCGGATTCGACCCATGGGCGGAGCTGCTCTGTATGATCAAGGAATAGAAAAGGCCGGATACGGCGCACCAGCGTGCGGGGTATCCGGCCTCTCTTTTATTTTTCTGTCAGGGTTGCTCCGGGAACCAGCCCATTTCCAGCCGCACCTCTTTGCGTTCGATGTCCCGGTTGGAGTAGCAGCAGGTGTCCAGGCCGATGAGGGTGAAGCCCTCGTGCAGGTAAAAGCCGATGGCATTGACGTTGCAGGATTGGGTTTCCAGAATCACAGCCCGGCGGTTTTCCCGGAGGGCCTGCTGCTTGGCCGTTTCCATCAGGGCGTGACCCAGCCCCTGCTTCTGATAGGGGGTGTCCACCCACAGCTCGGTGACCCGCAGCCGGTTGGACCAATTTTCGGGGCAGGTTTCGATGGCGGCGATCAGCTTGCCGTCCAGAACGACGCCCCGGGCCAGCGCGCCCTCCCACCAGTCGGCATACAGCCGGTCAGGAAAGTCGTATTGCTCCGGCGAGCTGGTGTAGGGCTTTTCCAGCTCCTTCAGGGTGAGCTCTACAGAGAAGCCGTCGGGCTTTCGGGAAAGGGCTACATCGTAATACTGACGGGTTGTGTAGGAAAGGGGCAGACAGGTTCCCTTCCAGGCTTCGACGGGAAGCTCGATGATGTCAAACATAATAGCTCCTTCAGCGGAAGAATTTCTGCAGCAGCCAGCTAAGCACCATCCAGGTCAGTGCATAGCCGCAGAGCAGCAGGGGGGACAGGTAGCGCATGGCGTCCAGCAGCGAGAAGATCAGCAGCAGCATGCAGCCCAGCACGATGGAGGTAATGGCCAGCACCCGGTTCAGGGAGATCATGGACCGCAGCTGCCGGGCGCCGATCAGGCAGCCGGTCAGTCCGCTGATGCTGCCGTCGTTGACAGCCAGGGCCTGCTTGGCCCGCACGTCGCTGCTCAGCCGTCCGGCGTAGGGAATCAGCCGGTGGGGCAGCACCTTGATCTGAGCGGGATCCACATCGAACAGTCTGCCCAGACGCTCCGGTGTCAGCAGGCTGTCCACCGAATGTACGATCAGGCCGAAGCCGTTGTCCGCCAGGGACTGAACCGCCTCCGAAACCTGCAGCGGCACATGGAGCGTCAGCACGAAAATGGCGGCCAGTTCGCCCGAGGCGGCCAGATAGACCAGATCGTGACCCTTGGAGGTGTAGCGCCGCTCGTATTCCTTGCTGGGGATCCGGACATCGTAGGCGGCCATCATGGCCCGATTGCCGATGAGGATGCGCTTTCCGTCGACCCAGCCGGAGATGCCGCAGCCTTCCTCCAGTTCCACGTTGTCCGCCTGACGGAGCAGTTCTTTTTTCTGCCCGGTGATTTTGGTGAACAGGTCGGTCAGGATGCTGTCGGTCTCCCGCAGCACCGAGGCAGCATCCACCAGCACATCGTCCAGTCGGGTGCCCTCAAAGGTTTTGATGGCGGCCAGAGAGATGAAGTCGGAGGGAATCAGCTGGGGAGCGCTGAGCAGGACGGAGCCCGCCTGCCGGTAGCGTTCGGCTCCGGCTTCGCCGCTGACCATGCCCCGCTGTTTTTCCATCAGCCTGGCCGTGCGGGAGACGGGGGAGGCCGTGAGCAAAACCAGCGGGATGGAGGCAAACAGAAGGTTGACAGCGGAAAACAGCGTGACGGCGAAATGCTTCTGACTGGTGCAGATGAGGCCGATCAGCGCTGCCGCCGCACCGGCAGACAGACCGATCAGCACCAGAACCCGGCTCATCCGGTCGCTGGAATCGGTGCCCAGCGCGGAGGCGGCCAGATCGGTGATGGCGGCGGAACGGCGGTTGACGGCGGGCGGCTCCCCTTCATTGGGAAGACCCCGGGACAACTCGGAGGCGAGCCGCTTGTCCTCCACCAGATGGGGAACGTATTTGTCCCCCTGTCCATGGAGAAAGCGCAGGCTGCGGAGACCGGCGTGGGCTGTCAGCAGCCGTCCCAGAAAGGCGGCCGCCAGCAGCAGGATGCCCAGGGGCAGGTAACAGTGAATGTGCGGATGGATGAAGCCCTTCGGCCAGATGGTCAGGGTCAGGGTCTGGGCCAGCGTGATGAGCCAGGCCAGAGCGGGCGGCGTGTCGCGGTTTTCCTCCAGCTTGCACAGGGAGAGAAGGCCGCTTCCAATGACCGGCAGCGCAGCTGCTCCGGCGCCGATGCCCAGACCGGTCAGCAGGCCCATGAGCCAGCGGGAGGGAATCCACCCGGCTTCGGCGTGGCGGCTCTGATCCATCAGAAACACCAGCACCAGCGAAAAGACGAAGAGCAGCAGCAGAATCCATCCCCTTGTCTGGGCCGAGGCACTGATCCGGCGGAAGATGGCTTCCAGCTCGCCGGGCTGATTGGGATCCTTTCCGGCGGCTGCCCGCCGGAAGCAGGGGGCAAGGGGGTTCCGGCCCGACCGCGGGGCGGTCTGGGGCTTTCCGGAGGCGGGATCCTCCTCCGGGGGAGACTGCTCCTCCGGCTCGATCTTCTGAGCGGGGATGGGCTTGGGGGTGGGGGTTCCGGCACGGATGGCGTCGATATCGATGGAGATGGGGCCGGTGATATAGGCGGTCTCGTCTTCGGAGGGAGGCGCTTGCTTTTTGGGCGGCGCAGCTTTCGGTGCAGATGGAGGCGGCGTTTTTTCAAAAGGCTCCGCCTCCGGCGGCTCGGGTTTTGAGGGATTTGCGGCAGGCGGGGTCTGCACTTTGGGTGCCTCATCCGGAGAAGGGACTTTTGGAGCGGGGGACGGCGCAGAGGGCGGCGCTTTCTGCGCATCAGCGGCCGGGGCGGCGCCCAGCTCGGACAGCAGGGCTTCCAGCGGCTCCGCTGCGGCAGGCTCTGCAGGGGGGCGTTTCTTTTTGGAGCGGAGGAACACCCGGGTGGGCAGTTCCTTTCCGGAATGGGGGTCAATGCCGGGCTGCTGCCGCTCTTCGATCAGATCCTGCACCAGAGCGTCCACATCCGGCAGTCCCGTGGGGCTGCTATCGCTCTGGGCGGAATCCGCCAGCTCCAGTTCTCTGAGAATATCGTCGATGGTAGGATCTTTTTGGCTCACCGGACCTCACTCCTTCCCTGGCGGCTTTTTAATCCTTGACCTTGGGGGAAACGGCGGTCAGCCCCAGCCGCTGCCGGGCGACCTCGTACATGATGATGCCTCCCGCCACCGAAGCGTTGAGGGAGGAAATCTCGCCCTGCATGGGGAGGGTGACCATGGTGTCACATTTATCCTTGAGCAGGCGGTTCATGCCCCGGCCTTCCGAGCCCACAATCAGAGCCACGCCGCCGGAGAAGTCCACCTGGCACCAGGGTTGGCCATCCATATCGCAGCCATAGACCCAGATGCCCTGGCTCTTCAGCTCCTCCACCACCGATGCCAGATTGGCCACCCGCGCCACCGGCAGATGGGCGGCGGCACCGGCGGAGGACTTGAAGACGGCCGAGGTCAGGCCCACGCCCCGCCGCTTGGGGATCACAAGGCCGTGCGCGCCGGCGGTTTCGGCGGTGCGGATCAGGGCTCCCAGATTGTGGGGATCCTCGATTTCGTCGGCGATGATCAGGAAGGGCGCTTCGCCCTTGTCGGCGGCAGCGCGGAGAATGTCCGCCACCTCCACATATTCCGCGGCGGACAGGGTCAGAATCACGCCCTGGTGGTTGATGCCGAAGGCCATGGCGTCCAGCTTTTCATAGGAAACTTCCTTGATGGGGCAGCCCAGCTCCTTGGCCGCGGCGATGATGCGGGAGATGCTGCCGGTCTGCCCGGGAGCGAGATAGAGGGTATCGATCCGCTGACCGGTCTTGAGGGCTTCCAGCACGGCGTTGCGGCCGGCAATCATGTTGTCATAGCCGCCCTGCTCGGCGTAGCTCTCGGATTTCTGACGGGGGCGCTGGGGACGGGGCGGCCGGTTGCCCCACCGGGCGGGACGGTCGTTTCGGTCGTTTTTACGGGGAGGTTTGGTCATATTGTACTGCCTTTCCGGCCGGAGAAAGCCGGCCTCTTTGAAATGAATGCAATCAGAAAACGGCCTGCCGGGACAGATTCCTTCACAGGTGGCGGCAGTCTGCGGAAAACAGCAGATTTTGCCGATTATTTTTTATTATACCATATTCTGCGGCAGAATACAATTCAAGCGGGCATATCTTCCCGAAAAAAGAGGCCCCCGCGGAGCACAGACTCCGCGGGGGCCAGTTCTATGGCTGGGTGGTGAGATCAATATTTGGGACGGGCCACATAGGAGGTATGCAGAATCTCATGAGCGGTGTGGCTGCCGGGCTTGCCGAGGAACTCCTCGTACAGCTTCTTGATGGCAGGATTGTCATGAGACTTGCGCAGGGTATTGCCCTCGTCGTTGGAGTACAGGGCCTTGGCGCGCTCCGCACGGATGTCCACGAAGTTGCGGACAGAAGCGGGCTGGAAGGGCTGACCGCCGCCGTTGACGCAGCCGCCGGGGCAGGCCATGATTTCGATGAACTGGTAGTCAGCAGTGCCGGCCTGAACGGCCTTCAGCACCTTCTTGGCGTTGACCAGACCGGAGCAGACAGCTACCTTCAGGGTCAGGCCGCCGATTTCAAAGGAAGCTTCCTTGATGCCTTCGGTGCCGCGGATCGCCTGATAATCAAGCGCTTCAACGGGGTTGTCCTGGCCGGTGAGCCAGTCCTTGGCAGTACGGAGAGCTGCTTCCATAACGCCGCCGGTTGCGCCGAAGATGACGCCGGCGCCGGTATCCAGGCCCAGAGGAGCGTCGAACTCTTCGTCAGGCAGAGCAGTAAACTCCAGACCGGCAGCATGGATCATCTTGACCAGCTCACGGGTGGTGATGGAGATGTCCACGTCGGGAACGCCGGCAGCAGACTGATCGGGACGGCCGATCTCAAACTTCTTGGCGGTGCAGGGCATGACCGAAACAACGACCATATCCTTGGGATCCACGCCGATCTGCTTGGCGTACCAGGTCTTGGCGATGGCGCCAAACATCTGCTGGGGAGACTTGCAGGAGGAAAGGTTGGGGATCAGGTCGGGGAAGTAGTGCTCACAGTACTTGACCCAGCCGGGAGAGCAGGAGGTAATCATGGGCAGCACGCCGCCGTTCTGGATCCGCTCTACCAGCTCGTTGGCCTCTTCCATGATGGTCAGGTCAGCGCCGAAGTTGGTGTCGAACACCTTGGCAAAGCCGATGCGGCGGAGAGCGGCGACCATCTTGCCTTCCACATCGGTGCCCATGGGATAGCCGAAGGCTTCACCCAGGCCAGCGCGGACGGCGGGAGCGGTCTGCACGATGACGGTCTTGGTGGGATCGGAGAGAGCCGCCCAGACAGCCTCGGTGCTGTCCTTTTCCTGGAGAGCGCCGGTGGGGCAGGCGACGATGCACTGACCGCAGGAGACGCAGGAAACGCTGCCCAGCTCGGTGTCAAAGGCACAGCCGATATGGGTGTTGAAGCCGCGCTCGTTGGGGCCGATGACGCCTACATCCTGCCATTTGCGGCAGACGGCGACGCAGCGGCGGCAGAGAACGCACTTGGAGTTGTCGCGGATCATGTGAGGGGCGGTATCGTCGATCTCATAATCGTTCTTGACGCCCTCAAAGGCATCCTCGGCGGTGATGTTGTAGTCGTTGCAGAGCTTCTGGAATTCGCAGCTGCCGCTTCTGGGGCAGGACAGGCACTTGCGGTTGTGAACCGACAGGAGCAGTTCCAGGTTGGTCTTTCTGGCATCCAGCACCTTCTTGGTGTTGGTGAATACTTCCATGCCCTCATTGACGGGGTAAACGCAGGCAGGCAGCAGGCCGCGGGCACCCTTGACCTCAACGGTGCAGATACGGCAGGCGCCGATCTCATTGATGTCCTTCAGGTAGCAGAGGGTAGGAATGTTGATCCCCAGCTGGCGGGCAGCTTCCAGGATGGTGGTTCCGGGCTCCACCGACACAGGGATGTTGTTGATTTTCAAATTGATCATTGGGGCTTACACTCCTTTACTTCTTGATGATCGCGCCGAACTTGCACTTTTCCATGCAGGCGCCGCACTTGATGCACTTGTCCTGGTTGACCTTGTGAGGATTCTTGACGGTGCCCTCAATGGCGCCGACAGGGCAGGTTCTGGCGCACAGGGTGCAGCCCTTGCACTTGTCCGCCAGAATGGTGATCTGCATCAGATGCTTGCAGACGCCGGCGGGGCAGCGCTTTTCCTTGATGTGGGCTTCGTATTCATCACGGAAGTATCTCAGAGTGGACAGAACGGGGTTGGGTGCAGTCTGGCCCAGGCCGCACAGGGAGTTGTTCTTGATGTAGTAGCAGAGCTCTTCCATCTTGTCCAGGTCTTCCATGGTGGCGGTGCCGCGGGTGATCTTGTCCAGCATCTCATAGAGGCGCTTGGTGCCGACACGGCAGGGAGTACATTTGCCGCAGGACTCGTCTACGGTAAATTCCAGGAAGAATTTGGCGATATCCACCATGCAGGTGTCCTCGTCCATGACAATCAGGCCGCCGGAGCCCATCATGGAGCCGATGGCGATCAGGTTGTCATAGTCGATGGGGGTGTCGATCAGGGAAGCGGGGATGCAGCCGCCGGAAGGACCGCCGGTCTGGGCAGCCTTGAACTTCTTTCCATTAGGAATGCCGCCGCCGATGTCCTCGATGATCTCTCTCAGAGGAGTGCCCATGGGAACCTCGACCAGACCGGTGTTCTTGATCTTGCCGCCCAGAGCGAAGACCTTGGTGCCCTTGGACTTCTCAGTGCCCATGGAGGCGAACCACTGGGCGCCTTTGAGGATGATCTGGGGAACGTTGGCGTAGGTTTCCACGTTGTTCAGGATGGTGGGGCTTTCAAACAGACCCTTGACAGCAGGGAAGGGAGGACGGGGTCTGGGCTCACCGCGGTGGCCCTCGATGGAGGTCATCAGAGCGGTTTCCTCGCCGCAGACAAAAGCGCCGGCGCCCAGCCGCAGCTCGACGTCGAAGTCAAAGCCGGTGTCGAAGATGTTCTTGCCCAGCAGACCGTATTCGCGGGCCTGCTTGATGGCAACCTGCAGACGATGCACGGCGATGGGATACTCGGCGCGGACATAGATGTAGCCCTGGGTCGCACCGATGGCATAGCCGGCGATGGCCATGGCTTCCAGCACCACATGGGGGTCGCCTTCCAGAATGGAGCGGTCCATGAATGCGCCGGGGTCGCCTTCGTCAGCGTTGCAGCATACATACTTCTGAGGAGCGGCGTTGACCGCAGCCAGAGACCATTTTCTGCCGGTGGGGAATCCGCCGCCGCCGCGTCCGCGCAGACCGGAGGCCAGGATCTCGTCGATGACCTGCTGGGGAGTCATTTCGGTCAGAACCTTGCCCAGAGCCTGGTAGCCGTCCATACCGATGTACTCGTCGATGTTTTCGGGGTTGATAACACCGCAGTTTCTCAGAGCAACGCGGTGCTGCTTGGCATAGAACTGGGTTTCATTCAGGGACTTGACGTTGCTGTCTTCCTGAGAAACGGTCTCGGAGTACAGCAGCCGTTTGACAATACGGCCCTTGAGCAGGTGCTCGCTGACGATCTCGGGGATGTCGTCCACCTTGACTTCGGAATAGAAGCAGCCCTCGGGATAGACGATCATGATGGGGCCAAGAGCACACAGGCCGAAGCAGCCGGTTCTTACAACTTTTACCTCTTCCTCGAGTCCGTTTTTGCGGAGCTCGCTTTCGAGGGTCTCAGCGATCTGCTGACTGCCGGAAGAAGTGCATCCGGTGCCGCCGCAGATAAGTACGTGGGAACGATACATGGGGCGCCCTCCTCCTTACAGATTTCCGATGGTGTATTCTTTGACGACGCTGCCGTTGACCAGATGATCGGTGACGACCTTGGCCACCTTGTCGGCGGTCATCTTGATGTAGGTGGTCTTGGTACCATCGGCCTCATAGACCTCTACAACAGGCTCATACTGGCAGATGCCGATGCAGCCGGTCTGGGTGACAGTGACATTCTGCAGATTCCGTTTGGCAACCTCTTCGGTGAAGGCAGTCAGAACGGGACGGGCGCCGGCGGCGATGCCGCAGGTGGCCATGCCGACCACGACACGGATGTTGTCGCTGTTTTCTTCACGGATATTGACGGTGTTCTTCATTTTGTCCCGAATTGCTTTGAGTTCTTCCAGGCTTTTCATTCGAATGATCATTCCTTTCCGGGTATTATGGGCGGAGCTTCATCCGCCCGCGTGGGAATCGGATTTGCCGCTCTGTCACGCGGACAGCTCAGCGGTGTTTTCGTTGATCATATCCCTGATAAACAGCAGCACGTCAGGGGTATTCAGGGGAACGCCCTCCAGCACGGTGCGCAGCTCTCTGGTGTCCAGCGTAAAGCTTTTTCCGTTCACCGTGCGAGTATAGACAAAGTCCAGATCCGGGTTGACGGAGATCAGAGAGGTGATGGTGGCGGTCATGTCTCCCAGAGGGAGCATATCCAGGTGATCGGTGTGATAGGAGGCGGTGGTGACGGTGCCTTCTCCCAGCTTGGAGCGGATGGAGAAGCTGCCGCCGGTGGCCTCGGCCGACATCCGGAACAGCGGAACGCCGAGCCCCACCTTGCGGGTGGTGCGGGTGGTAAAAAAGGGATCCATCACATGGGCAACCTGCTCCTCCGACATGCCGCAGCCGTCGTCGGAGACCGAGATCTCCATCAGGTGCTCAGCGGTGTTCTCGCTGATGGAAATGGTGATCAGGGCCGCGTTGGCACGGATGGAGTTCTGGGCGATGTCCAGAACGTTCAGCGATAATTCCTGCAGCGGAATCTCCCCCTTTTACAATCAACGTATGAGAGATCAGGCGTATTTGGCCAGGATGCCCGGAATGTCGTCGGGAACCAGCTTGCCGTAAACATCCTCGTTGACCATCATGACGGGTGCAAGGCCGCAGGCGCCCACGCAGCGGCAGGCCTCCAGGGAGAATTTTCCGTCGGGGGTGCACTCGCCGCCGCCGATGCCCAGTACCTGCTGCAGACGGTCATACAGATCGCCGGAGCCCTTGACATAGCAGGCAGTGCCGAGACAGACGGAAATCTTGTACTGTCCCTTGGGGTAGAGGGAGAACTGCGCGTAGAAGGTCACGACGCCGTAAACCTCTTCCAGAGGAACTTCCAGTCCTTCGGCGATGACGGTCTGCACTTCGATGGGAAGGTAGCCGTACACCTCCTGAGCCTGCTGAAGAACAGGCATCAGTGCGCCCTTGTCGTTTTTGTGCGCTGCGATGATCTCCTGCAGCTTCGCAGCCTGTTCAGGAGTGTCGTGGAACGCAACGCCACCTTTTGTGTTAGCCATAGATAAACCTCCTTGATTTGGCTTGATATCGCATGGACGGCCGCTGTCTCACCAAAAGGCAGCCCTTCACGCTATGTAAAACTTCTGTGAGATTTACACAGGATAACCCATCCTATATCGTTATCATTATAGCATTTTACCGCTTAAAAAACTATCAGCTTAATGAATAAGGGAACATTGATAATTTTGTGACTATTATCTAAACTATCCTGTTTGAGTATAGTTTAGACGGACGTGACTTGGCAAAAAGCACGAAAATATTCTCCCGGGTATATGAAAAAGTACATAATTGGACCTCCGGGCGGAGAAGAAAAAAAGCTGTGCAAAATCAATAATAATGCAAAACGGCAAAAACCAAGTATTGAAAAAAGTGATGAAATTTGCTATAATGGGAACAGCCGCACCGGCGGGGAGAAAATGTGCCTCCGAAAGAGGGGAAATGCTCCTGAAGCATGACCGCTTTTCCCCGGCTGCGGCCGGTTCACACGGCCCCGCGCATCTGCGTGCTGCCGGAGTCTCCACTCCAGAACGGGAAAGGAATGGTCATCAATATGACTGTCAGAGATGTTGCAAGAATCCTGAACGCCACCGTGCTCAGCGGCGAGGATCAGCTGGACATAGAAGTGCATGACGCCTGCGGTTCGGACATGATGAGCGATGTGCTGGCCTTTGTGAAGGACCAGTCGGTGCTGCTCACGGGCCTGGTCAATCCACAGGTGATCCGCACCGCGGAGATGATGGACATCATCTGCGTGGTGTTTGTACGCGGCAAACAG
>JAQXNQ010000060.1 GCA_029098085.1 Oscillospiraceae bacterium | reverse complement strand
TTGAACCTTGCAAAAGCTGACCGGCTTATAACAAGGTCGCACTAGCCGGGGAGTTCGCGGTGCCCTGTACCTGCAATCCGCTTGGCAGGGGTGAATCCCCACACCCGGACAATTTGAATACTGCCGTATCCGTCTGTGATGTTGATGGAGCGGACTTGCGCAACGAAATGCCGTGAACCATGTCAGGTGGGGAACCAAGCAGCATTAAGCGGATTTTTTCGTGTGCCGCAAGGCAGCCGCTTCGGAGTTGCGGAATGGGATGCGGCGGAGGTTCGGTTGTACAAATGTGGGTGTGCGATCTTGTTATGAGCCGGTCATTTTGAATCAGCAAAAGGAGGCAGATTTTTTGGCAACCTATCAGGCACTTTATCGAAAATATCGGCCTCAGACCTTTGATGATGTTTCGGGGCAGATGGCTGTTACCCAGACCTTGAAGACCCAGCTGATGACCGGCAGAATGAGCCATGCGTATCTGTTTACCGGTTCCCGGGGCACCGGAAAGACCAGCTGTGCGAAAATACTGGCCAAGGCAGTAAACTGCCTGAAACCGGATCACGGAAATCCATGTAATTGCTGTGAGGCCTGCCGTGCCATCGACTCCGGTTCCTGCATGGATGTACTGGAGATCGATGCTGCCTCCAACAATGGTGTTGATAATGTGCGTGACCTTCGGGATGATGCAGTGTATACGCCTTCTCAGGTGAAGATGCGGGTGTATATCATCGACGAGGTGCATATGCTTTCCATCTCGGCATTTAATGCCCTGCTGAAAATCATCGAGGAGCCGCCGGAGCATCTGCTGTTTATTCTGGCTACCACCGAGCTCCATAAGGTTCCGGCAACTATACTATCCCGGTGCCAGCGGTTTTCCTTCCGCAGAATTTCGCAGGAGGATATTGCGGCACGGCTTCAATATGTGGCCTATCAGGAGAACATCGATCTGGATGACAGCGCGGCCCGGGTCATTGCCAGACTGGCAGACGGAGGGATGCGGGACGGCCTGAGCCTTTTGGATCAGTGTGCTTCCGCGACCGCTGGAGAACTGACGGCTGAACGGGTTTACGAGTGTCTTGGCATAGCAGGTGAGCGCAAGTGCGGTGAGCTGATGGGGTATATCGCATCCCACAATACCGCAAAGGCGCTGGCGCTTTTCAACCGGCTGTACACCGAGGGGAAAGACCTTTCTGCTATGCTGGACGAGCTGGCATGCCTTGCCCGGGATCTTCTGGTGATGAAGACGGCCAGAAAAGAGGCCATTACCATGCTCTCGGGAATTGCAACGGACGAGGAGACCATTCAGCTGACTGCACAGCTGACCACATCGGAGCTGGTACGCATCATGGAGCGGCTGCAAAAGACATTGGCCGGGTTTACCCGAAGCGCCAGCCGCCGGATGGATGCAGAGCTTTGCCTTGTGGAGCTGTGCCAGCCCGAACTGGAGCTGGATGCGGAATCTCTGAATGTCCGCCTGACCCGGCTGGAGGAGCAAATTAAGACAGGCAGTTTTGTCATGCAAAAACCTTCTGAAGCGCAGGAAACTCCTTTGGAAGAAGAGCGTCCGCCCATGCCGGAGGATGCGGATGCACCGCCGCTTCCTCAGGAGGAGCAGGCTCAGCCGGAGATGCCCTCAGGCTTTTGGGTAGAACTTGTTGCCGGTGTCCGCAAGGAGCTGAAACCGCCTGCATCCGGCTTTTTTGTAGCCACACCCAATGCTCCTGTCCGGGGCGTTCTGGTGGGAGACAGGCTGGAGCTTCGGTGCGAGACTGCCTTTATCGCACAAATGCTGGACAAGCCGGACATTTTGGAGATTGTTTCCCGAAAGGCAGGAGCCATGCTGAACCGTCCCATTCGGGCGGTGGTGGTGGATCTTCAGTCCCAGCCCAAAGGTGCGCCAAAGATGGAGCAGCTTTTGAATTTCGGAAGATCCCACGGAGATATCGTAACAATTAAAGAGTAAATTACCCCTCCCGCGCAAGGGGAGAGAACTTTCATCAGAACAGGAGAATGTAAAATGGCAAAGGGTGGATTCCGGGGCATGCCCGGTGGAATGAATCAGGCGGCCATGATCCGTCAGGCTCAGAAGATGCAGCAGGATATGATCCGGATGCAGCAGGAGCAGGAGGCAAAAACCTTCACTGCCAAGTCCGGCGGCGGCATGGTGGCTGCTACGGTGAACGGCAAGCACGAGCTGGTCAATTTGGAGATCAATCCGGAGGCAGTGGATCCCGAGGATGTGGAAATGCTGCAGGATCTGGTGATGGCAGCTGTAAACGAAGCCATGCGTGCCGCCGATGCGGAAGCTGCCAATAATATGTCCCGGCTTACCGGCGGCCTGAATCTCGGCGGCTTGTTCTAAGGGGAGATACTATGCAGTTTTTTCCTGCAGCCCTGCAAAACCTGACGGATGCTTTTGCCCGTCTTCCCGGAATCGGCGGAAAAAGCGCCCAGCGGCTGGCTTTTCATGTATTGAGTTTGCCGCTGGACGAGGCACAGGAATTCGCAGATGCCATTTTGGCCGCCAAACGGGAGATTCACACCTGTCCGGTGTGTCAAAATCTCACGGATCAGGAGCTGTGCCCCATCTGCAATGACGATTCCAGAGAC
>JAQXNQ010000059.1 GCA_029098085.1 Oscillospiraceae bacterium | reverse complement strand
AACCAACAGTAAGCTGGATAAAACGACCGTTGTAAAGGACATTATTGCTGATTACTTCCAGCTTCCCGACGGAGCAAATGCAAATAACATTACAGTTAAAACGGCAGACTGTAAATCCTTCAACGGCGATGATCCCGTTTGGACAAACGAGCAGGTACTGAATTCTTTAAGCGACGATGATATTTCTGTTGTTGGGAAAACAATCTCCGTTAAGGGCTTTAATTTCTCAGAAAACTATGTAGGTAAAAATACCACTACCGGCGCTGTACACGAAGGTAAAAAGCTGATTATTGAAATCCCCGTTAAGGTCCGTAACGGCTTCCTGGGCGGCAACAATGTGCCCACCAACGGAACCGCTTCCGGCGTGTACGATAAGGATGGAACTCTGATCGAAAACTTCGATGTTCCCACTGTGGACGTGGAAATTCCGGATGTTACGGTAACTGTCACCGATAAAAACGTCTACCTGCTGGGCGGTTTGACCACCGATCAGATGAAAGCCGGAATGGCCGTAAAAGTGGGCGATGTGACGCTGGATATGAGTGCGGATGCGGAAAACTACGGCCTTGAAGCATGGCAGAACGCCTATGTGGATATCAGTATAGGTGATGGGCTGAGCGAAAAGACCAATCTGGCAGAGGACGACACCTATGTAGTCGATGTCACCGTTTCTCCGAAAACCAAAAAAGTCGGAGGCGTTGAAGTTCAGTCTGGCAGAGATCAAGGCGATATCAACGTCTTCACACCGGAACTGACCTTCAAGGACGGTAAGGTTTATTACGGCGCTGATGCACCTACCCAAGCCGAACTTGCAAAGAACCTTACAGATACCAAGTGGAAGCATAAGAATACCGACGGCACTATAGTTGAAGCGGTTCCTGCAAATATGATCGGCACTGCTCCCACCCTGGCCCCGTCTTATACCCTCAATTCCGACAAGATCAACACCAAGCAGGATATTCCTGTGGATGTGACCGTGAAGATCGGTGAAACCGATGTGACCGGCAAGACCGCTTTTGTTCACACCAAGTGTGATGGAAGTGAGCAGGATCCCGAAAATGGCAAGTTCCTCCTCCACGTCTTTACGCCTGTGTTGACCTTCAAGGACAGCGATGTTTATTACGGCGATAATGCACCGGCAAGCTACGAAGCCAATAAAGACGGGGCAACCATTTGGAAACATAATGGAACCTTGTCTACCGCCGAGGGCGTTACCATGATTGGTGAGGAACCGTTCCTTACGTTTACCTACACTCCTGACCCGACTAAGGTTGTTGATAACAAGATCACCACCAAGCAGGATATTCCTGTTGGCGTGACCGTGAAAGTCGGCAATTTTGACGTGACTGGCGTGGTGGAGTTCAAACACACGGATTGCAAAACAGACGAAAATCTGCTGGGCGGTAAGTTCCTCCTCCACGTCAAGACCTGCCAGCTGACCATCACCAAGGCCGGCGGTGCTGCGGGCGAACCTTACGTCTTCACCGTCTACAAGGATAACGCAAAGTATACCGAAGTCACTATCAAGGGCAATAGCAGCGTGACCATCTACGAGCTTCCTGTTGGCAACTACTCCATCGAAGAAGATACCGGCTGGAGCTGGAGATATACTGCCACATATAGCGGCAATGTAACCCTCAGCAAGGATACCACCAGTGGAACGATCATCTGCACCAATACCAAGAAGCTTCCCTATTGGCTCAACGGCTTCAGCGATATCATCGCAAACATTTCCGGAGAACGCAAAGAAGGAGGAGAAGAATAATGATTAAAGGCAAACTGAGTACCAAAGCCGGAGCATTGTTTCTCTCTCTCCTGCTTGTGGCTGCTGTAGCGATGGGCAGCACCGTAGCCTATCTGGTCACCCAGAGCGACTCGGTCACAAACACCTTTGCGCCCTCTCATGTGAGCTGCAAAGTGACCGAACAGTTTAAAGGAACCACCAAGAGTAACGTGAATGTCACCAACACCAGCGACACGGAAGCCTATATCCGGGTGAAGCTGGTGACCTATCGGGTCAATGCCCAGGAACAGCATATTGGCGGTTTGGCAACGATACCCGAATTCAAGCCTGGCACAGGTTGGGTGGAAAAGAACGGCTACTATTACTATACCAAGCCGGTAGCTCCAGGGGCTGAACCTGCTGCCGATCTGATCGACAGCATCACCCTGACCGGTTCCTACAACGATGCCGACGGCGGCAAGCAGGTCATCGAGGTCATGGCCGAGGCCATCCAGGCCAAAGGCGTTGCTGGTGATGGTAACAAAGCTGTTGTAAAAGCCTGGGGCGTAGACCCGGAAACACTTAACTAAGGAGGAGCACCATCATGAAAAAACTTTTCAAAAAGATCTCCTCCCTGCTTCTCGCGCTGGCAGTGGCGATGAGCTTCGCCCTGCCCGTGTTTGCGGAAGATACCTCGGTCACCTATGAGGACGAGCTCGTCTTCGGCCCCGGGGAAAGCAGCTATACCGCCACCGACCTCTTTGACAATTTCAAGGGCGTCATGCCGGGCGACGCGCTCACCCAGAAGATTGCCGTCAAAAACACCTACAAGGGCTGCGACTATGTGAAGCTGTATCTGCGGGCTGTGCCCCACGACGAGCAGAATCCCCTCAGCTCCGAGGTGGCAGCTGCGGGCGAGACGGTGGAGTCGGTAAACGACTTCCTGAGCCAGCTCAGCATGACCGTCTATAACGGCAGCACCGCGATCTACCAGGCGCCGCTCAATGAGCTGGACGGCCTTGCGGAAAACGTCCTGCTGGGCAGCTTCACCCCCGGCGAAACCGCCGAGCTGACTGTGCAGCTGACAGTTCCCCTTGAGCTGGGCAAGCAGTACGCCAACCGCGTGGGCGAGGTGGACTGGATCTTCACAGCGGAAGAGATGAACATCCCCGTCGTCAATCCTGATCCCGCCCAGGTTACCCTCAGCGCCGGCAAAACCGTCAACGGCAAGGCCCCCGAGGGCAGCGACTTTTCCTTTGTGCTGCGGGACGACAACGGCCGGACCGTTCAGACCGTCCACAACCGCGGCGGCAGCGTGGTGTTTGACACCCTGACCTTCAGCCAGATCGGCACTTACCGCTACACCATCAGCGAGCAGGCCGGCAACGCCGAGGGTATGACCTATGACGGCAGCGTTTATACGGCTGTGATCACCGTCAAGCGCGCCAAGGGCGATTATACCGCCACGGTCGAATGGCAGAAGGACGGCACTTCCTGCGGCAGTCCGGTGTTTGAGAACCTGCTGGAAGAGTCCGGCTCCGATCCGGAGGATATTCCGGAGGAATCCGTTCCCCTTTCTCCCCCCGAGGGATCCGGCGGCTCGGAGTCGTCCCAGCCCGGTTCCAACGCCCCCCAGACCGGCGACAACGCGCTGATCTGGCCTTACATCCTGCTTCTGGCAGTGGGTCTGGTCGGCATGCTGGCTGCCCCGCTGATCAAACGCAGAAACAAGCGGCAGAAATAACCCTTCAGACGGCCTGCCCGGAGTTTGGGCGGGCCGTTTTCGTTAACAGCATTTTGCAGCGGAATAGGGATCTTAAAGGAGTGGTGCCATGAAAATCTCCCGAACATTTTTCCTCCGGCTCATTCTGTTTTTGCTGAGTGCAGCTGCGGTCATTTTCGCGGGCATCCAGCTCTGGAAGGTCTATTCCGGGTATGCAAAGGGACAGGCCTCCTATGAAGCCTTGTCCCAGCAGTACACCCATCCCGCTGCGGAGGCTTCCCAATCCCCTTCGGGGCCTTATGAGCCGCAGCAGGCTGCGCTGATTTCGGTGGATTTTGACGCCCTTCAGGCTCAATGCCCGGATGTGGTCGCCTGGCTCTTTTTTCCGGACACGCCCATCAACTACCCCGTTGTGCAGAGCGGCGACAACAACTATTACCTTCGCCGTCTGCTGGACGGAACCTACAACAGCAGCGGCACCCTGTTCATGGATTACCGCAGCCAGCCGGATTTTTCCGACTGGAATACCGTGATTTATGGGCACAATATGAACGACGGATCCATGTTTGCGGTGCTCCCCTCCTTCCGGGAGCAGGATTTTGTGGACGAGCATCCGGCCATGTACCTGCTGACGCCGGAGGAAACCTGGCAGGTGGATTGGATCGCCGGCTGCACGCTGCCGGCAGATGCGGCCCTGTACACGCTGCCGCCCGACCAGGAGGGACGGGATCAGCTGCTGCAGTCCCTGCTGGAGGCCTCCTGCTTCCGCACGGATGTGGAAGTAACGGACGATGACCGTCTGCTGACTCTGTCCACCTGTGTATACGACTATAAGGACGCCCGTTTCGTACTGGTGGGCGTGCTGCGAACACCAGATCATTTGAAAGAAGGTTCTGAACATGAATGATTCCCGCATCGCCGTCCAGGATACCCGTTTCCAATCCAAGTATGCTGTCGATACCTCCGGGGAGCCTTCCGAACGACCGCGAGAAGCCCATGCCATGAGCATCTGTGTGGATTCCTTTCACGGCGGGCTGGCCCAGGGCAGGCTGCACAATTACTATTATCCGGAGGAGATCTCCTTTCACAGTCTGGATCAGCTCCTGCTCGCCATCGAGGATCTGATGAATCTTGCTCAGTCGCCTCAGCCGGATACCGACCTGCGCCGGACCTTTACGGCCTCCAGAAGGCGCAGAACCGAATCCGCCGACAAACAGGATGCACATGCGTCCATAACCGGAAAGCCCTGCGGCAATCTGTACGAATTCCGGACGCCCCGCGGCCGGGTGGCCAATTTCTATCTTCGCATCTACGCACGGCAGCATGCCAGCATGCAGGGCACTCTGTTGTGGAACGAACGGCGCATGCAGATGTCTTTCCGCAGCGCTCTGGAGCTGCTGCTGCTTCTGAGGAACGCCCTGACCCGCTCGGAAGAATCCGAAGAAAAGGTCTGAACGCAAAAGGAGCGGCATATCTGCCGCTCCGAGTCACTGGAGCCCGCCATCCGGCGGGCTTTTGCTGTTCTGGTTATCCTTACAGCGGATCCAGCGGCCAGATGGGACGCTGAAGATGATGATACTGCTCGGCTGTCACGGTCAGCGGCGTGCATCCGGGCGTCAGCGCCAGGATAACGCCTTTGCTGCAGGGAGCCAGCTCCGCAAACAGATAGCCCATTTTCACCACCACGACATCGTAATCCGAAGGATCCACCCCTGCGGATTCAAAGCACTCCATGCCGGTAAAGGACGCCTGCGAGTCCGTCAGAATCAGATCAAGGCCATCCGAAGTCACCAGCACATACCCTGCCAGCGGCTCCTGCACCTGCCCATGCCGGGCCAGTACCGTCCCGGTCCGGACTACCTGTCCGGTGACGGTCACCGGGCTGCTCCAGGGATCTCTGTCCATGCCCACCCGGAAGGAAAGGGTTTCCCCCGTCCGATGGCTCAGCGCTGTGACGGCAGCGCTGTCGTAAATCGGAGCAAAAAGCACGCGCTGACGCTCCCGCTGTTTCAGCATTTCCCGCAGCAAAACCGTATTCCATCCGCAGCCGCCGGCAGTGGGATTGTCCCCCGAATCCGCCAGAAAAACCGGGCCTTCCGTCTGCCGCAGCGCCTGCCGGACAGCTTCCTCCGGCGGAAAGGCAGGATGTGCGTAGGCGCACTCCTCCCGGCGGGCAAAAAGCTCCTCCGCCAGCTGCTGTGCCTCCCGGCGGGCATCCTCCGCATACTCCGGCGAGGACGGCGTGACTACCGCCGTGACCGCCGTGTCGGGGGTATCGCCCCAGGCCATGCCCACAAACAGGGAGGCGGCCAGAAAGCGGTCATCCGCCTCCAGCCTGCGGCAGCGTTCAAACAGGGATTTCAGCGGCTCCATAGAGGTGACAGCCCGCTCCCCGCAGAGCAGCATGGGCACCCGGGCCAGAGCGGGATGCACCTGCTGACCGGTCCGGAGCAGCTTCAGCAGCCCGCGGACGGCCTTGCGCTGGGTTTGCTCGGTATCCACATGGGGTGCCGTATGGTAGCCGGTGATCAGATTGGCCAGCTGCTCCATGCCCGGACGGTTGTTGGCATGCATATCCAGTGAAACCGCAATGGGCCGCTCCCCCACCAGCGGGCGCAGATCCTGCAGCAGCCGGTACTCGCCGGAGCCGATGCGCTCCACCGTCATACCGCCGTGCAGAGACAGCCAGATGCCGTCCAGCCGGGGCATTTCCCGGCGGACAAGCTGCAGCAGCTCCTGTTCAAACGAAAGAAAGGCGTCCTCGCTGACCGTGCCGGAGGACCAGCGGGAAGCGTAGAAAGCCGGTACGATTTCCACGCCGGCCTCCTCCAGCAGCTCCAGACCCGCCAGCTTATCCAGCATGCAGCTGCCGGAATAGCAGGAAAAGTCCTCCCGCCGGGTCATACCGGGGGCAAAGGTATTGGACTCGTGATAAAAATGTGCAGCCAGTACCCTCATGACTGTACTCCCTGCCGCGCCAGCATGGCGGCGCCGATGATGCCCGCGTCATTGCCCAGAGCGGCGATCCGGATTTCGGGGCGTCCCAGCTCAGGAAATAGCAGCAGCTTGTCCAGCTTCTGCTCCACCGGCCGGAGCAGCGCCTCTCCGGCGCCGGAAACCCCTCCGCCCAGAATAATGACCTCGGGATCCAGCGTGTGAATGATATTGTTCAGAGTCAGGGCCAGATAATCGGTATACCGGTCAAAGGCCGCTTCTGCGGCGGGATCGCCGTCCAGCGCGGCCTCCAGCACCATCCGGGCGTCCGGTTTTTTCCCGGCCAGCACACTGTCCGGGCAGTGCTCCAGCTCCTCCTCCGCCATGCGGATCAGGCCGGTGGCGCTGCAATACCGATCCACGCAGCCCCGCTTTCCGCAGGAGCAGGGAACGCCTCCCGCCACCAGAACCGTATGGCCGATTTCCGCGGCGGCTCCGTGGACGCCCTCCCGCATCCGGCCGTCCAGTATGATGCCGCTGCCCACACCGGTTCCCAGCGTCAGCAGCACGCTGTCCCGGATTCCTCTGGAGGCTCCGGCCGCCGCCTCTGCCGCTGCCGCCACATTGGCGTCGTTGCCCACAAACACCGGCATATTCAGCGTCTTCCGCAGCCGGTCAGACAGCGGAACGTCGTTCCAGTTCAGGTTCACACAGCGCAGTACCGCGCCGGTCCGGGGATTTACGGCGCCGGGGATGCCCACCCCTGCCGCCGCGGGCACTTCCCCGCACTGACGCTGCAGCTTGCCGGCCAGCAGGGCCATATCGTCTGCCACAGCCTCCCAGCCCCGCTCAGGGGCCGTTCTGCAGCTGTCCTGACAGAGGATGCGGCCGGTTTCGTCGGTGATACCGGCCTTGATGCCAGTTCCGCCCAAATCAATTCCAAGATAAAGCATAGTTGCTCCGCCTTTCATCATCAGCACTCGCTCTTTCACAACGCCCAAAAGGCCCGGCGGAAAATCCGCCGCGCCCTCTGCGACTCTGTTTGTGCTGCTGTCATTATACCACCGGGCCGGAGAAATTGCAAGACGCCATGCCAATGAACCGAAGAATTACGGGTCGCTGTACTTCGGATCATTCCCCTCCGCTGCTTTCTCCTGTCCCAGAGAGGTGCGCACCGACTCCCACAGCAGCCGGGCAGACCGGGGAAACCGTTCCTTGGAAGCCGCCAGCACCAGCCGGACGGGGGAGGATTCCTCAAAATGCAGCACCGCCAGTCCCGGATCCCGCATGCCCAGCGCCACCTGACGCATGAAGATGGCGGCGCAGCCGGTGCGGTGCACCAGCTGACCCACATTCTCCACCGAGGAGCCGGTAAACAGAATGCGGGGCTGGAAACCGGCCAGCCGGCAGGCCTCCAGACTGTCCCGGTACAGCTGGGTATTCTGCCCCAGAAAGATGAAGCTCTCTTCCGCGAATTCCCTCAAGCTTACACTCTGCTGCCCGGCCATGGGATGGGAAGCAGGCAGCACCAGGGCCAGCTCGTCTTCACAGATGCACAGAGACCGGAAATCCTTCGGCACAGCGCCGGAGCAGCGCCAGAAAATCAGATCCGCCCTGCCCTGCCGCAGAGCGTCCGGCAAAGCGTCGTTGGGATACTCCTGCAGAGACAGCCGGATCTGATGCTGCTCGGCGGGAAAGGCCGCAATCAGGTCCAGAATGCTGTAAAAGGCCATGACCGGCAGCACGCCGACCCGAAGCTGCAGGCGGCTGGGATTGACGGCTTCGCACATCGTCTCGTAATCCTGCAGCAGCGCCGGAGCGTACTGCTGCAAGGTTTCCCCTGCCTCGGTCAGCGTCACCTGCCGACCGGATCGGTCAAACAGCAAAACGCCCAGCTCCCGCTCCAGCCGCTTCATCTGCTTGGTCAGGGCGGATTGGGTCATGTACAGCTCCTCTGCCGCCCGATGAAAATTCCGGCATCGGGCGACCGTCAGAAACCCCCGCAGCAGAGACAGATCCATCCATGCATCCTCCTTTTGATTCCTGTATGGAATCAAGTATAACACAAAGGGGTTTGCTCTTTCAAGACAAAAACGGTATACTATTTTCTGGAATTACTTTATTTTTTGCAGCGGACGGCTTCTGAAAGGAAATCTGTTTGTGCGGCAGGGCTCTTTGCGTCCGGAAAGGGCCGTTCAGGCTGCGGAATAAGCTTTTGTGTCAGGGAGGGCTTTATAAAATGGTCTGTGCTTTTTTTGCTTCCCGCCGGTACTGGCCGGATGAACGGGCGCTGCAGGACGCTGCTGCCGCTCTGCAGGCTGCGCTTCCGTTTCAGGCAGACCGCTGCCTGCTGATTGCCGACGGCGAGCATGCCGATGAGCTTCAGGGCGGAGAGGAGCTGCTGATCGCCGTCCCCATGAGCGGCGCCGTCCAGACTCAGCTGCTGTCTGCGGCAGAGCGGTATGAAAGCGTGCTGCTGTACGCTGCCTACGTTCCCGGCAACGCGCCGGAGCCTCTGAGCAATGCCATGCTGGAAAAGAACGCGGCTCCGTCATTGGCGGACTGCTGGGGCGTGCTGCGCCGCAGTCATCCCAGAGCGCTTCTGGCCATAACGAAGGAGGACGCCTCCGACATGCTTGCCGCACTGGATGCTCTGCGGTTTGTCAGAGGGGCCCGGCTGCTGCTGATCGGAGAAACAGAGCCCTGGGTGGTCAGTGCTCCCCACGAGCCGAAGGCCTTCCGCAGGCTGGGCGTCACCATCGAGCGGGTTTCCCGGCAGGAGGTACGGGAGCGTTTCGAAACGGCCTCCGCCAGCGATGCGGCACCCTATGTCAGCCACTTCAGGGGGCTGGCCTGCCGGATCGAGGAGCCGGACGACGAGGATCTTCAGAAGGCCTGCCGGATGGCCTTTGCCATTGTCGAAACGCTGAAAGCCCACCGGGCGGACGGAGCGGCTATCGCCTGCTTCGATCTGCTGAAAACCGGCACCAGCTCCTGTCTGGGCGTCAGCTACATCAACGACTGCACGCCCTGGGTGGCGGCCTGTGAAGGAGAGCTGGACAGCGCTGTCACCATGCTGATGCTGAAGCGCCTGACCAGCACCAGACTCTGGATGGCCAACTGCGGATTCCACGCTGACAAAACGATGAACTTTTCTCACTGCACCGCTCCGGTGAATCTGCTGGGCGAGGGAAATCTCCCCTGCATCCTGCGGAGCCACCACGAAAGCGGCATCGGCGTCTCCCCTCAGGTGACCCTTCCGCTGGGCCGCAGGGTCACAGCCTGCCGGATTTCCGCCGTGACCGGACAGGCCACCGTTCAGACCGGCATCACGGTCTCCGGCCCCCGAGAGCCGGTCTGCCGGACGCAGGCCGTGATCCGGTTCGACGATCCGTCCGCTTATCTGAACACCCTGCTGGGCTGTCACCAGGTCTTTGCCTTTGAGGATGTGAGCCGTCGGATGGAGCTGCTTTGCCGTCTGATGGGCCTTTCAGTTCTCACCGCACAGAAGGATCCGATTCCGCTCAGCTGCCCGACGGACAGAAGCTGACTTCCGGAACGCGGCACACTTAAAAACCGGGACAGGAATTCCTCCTGCCCCGGTTTCCATTTTCCCGTTCAGATGCCGGTCAGGGCGTGGAACTCTTCCACCGCCCGGGGTGTTCCGGCCAGTACCGAGCCCTTCCGGCTCAGGGAAGCCTCTCCGCCGTCCATGGCCGTCAGCACGCCGCCGGCCTCCCGGATGATGACGGACGCCGCCGCAAAATCCCAGGGAGACAGCTTCCACTCAAAAAACAGCACGTTTCTCCCCGCCGCCAGATAGCACAGATCCAGCGCGGCAGAGCCCTGCCGGCGGATGTCCATGCTGTGCAGGAAAAGGGCCTTCATCACATCGAAGGTCTGATCGGTCAGCTCCAGATTGTAGGGCGCGGTGCCGCAGCAGACGACGCCCTCACTCAGCGGACGATTCCGCAGCTACAGCCGCTTCCCGTTCAGATAGGCGCCCTCGCCCCGCTGCGCCCAGTACAGCTCCTCACTCCAGGGGTTGTACACCACCCCCAGCACAGCTTCCCCGTTCAGGGCAAGCCCCACCGAGATGGCGCTGAACCGGTAGCCGCAGATAAAATTGGTGGTGCCGTCGATGGGATCGATGATGAAGGTATAGCCCTTCCCCACCGAAATGGGGCCGTCCCCTTCCTCTCCCACGAAGGCAGCGCCGGGCAGCAGCTCCTTCAGCCTGGAGAACAGCAGCTCCTGCACCCGGACATCATAGTCGGTGACAAAATTCCCGTGGCCCTCCTTGGAAGAGATTTCCAGCTCCTCCGGAGCCGCCTCCAGCAGCAGGGCTCCCGCCTGCCGCACCAGCTCCTTGATCTGCTCCAAAAGCTCTGTCATGACAGTTTCCTTTCTCATTTGATGCATCCGCTCTTCACGCGCGGATCAGCGCGCCTTTCCTCTGCCGGACGGCTGACAATGGGCATTCCGTTCCCAGAAGACACCGTCCGCATAGCCCTGAATGGTTTTGTCTTCATCGGCCTGCTCCAGACGCTGCTCCGCCCACAGACAGTACTGCCCTTCCATTTCAATGCCCAGATAATGCCGTCCCAGCTTCCTGGCGGTCACGCTGGTCGTCCCTGAGCCCAGAAAGGGATCAAAAACAAGATCCCCGGCGTTGGTGCTGGCCAGGATGATTTTGGCGATCAGCTTCTCCGGCTTCTGAGCAGGATGGGCAGTGTTTTCCGCCATGGACCAGAAGGGAATCGTGATGTCGTCCCAGAAATTGGAGGGACAGGTATCGCGGTAATTGCCGGAGTCGGCCTCCACCCAGTCCTTGGGCTTTCCGCCCACCCGGTAGGGCGCCATGACCCGTCTCCTGATCTTGACCGCTTCCAGATTGAAGGTGTACTGTTCGGATTTCGTCGCAAACCAGATGTCCTCCAGGCCGTTTTTCCAGTTGGCCTTTGCCCCTCTGCCCTTTTCCCGCTGCCAGGTGATCCGGTTTCTGACCTTGAAAAAATCGCCGAGAACCCGTCCCACAATCAGGCTTGTCTCCCAGTCGCAGCACACATAAATGGAGCCGGTGGGCTTGAGCAGGGGAGAAACGGCAGCGAGCCATTTCCGGGTATAGGCTTCGTATTCGGCCTCGTTTTTCCTGGAAAAGGTGCTGGTGCTGAAGGTCTTGGTGAGATTATAGGGCGGATCCGCAACAATCAGATCCACGCTGCTTTCCGACAGGAAGGGCGCAACCGAAAACAGGTCGCCGAGAATGGTTTTATCCATCAGGGAGCCTATATCCTGGACTGGCCCGTCCACCGAAATGCAGCGCTCAAGAAAACGCTGTCCCTCTGAAACAGGCGTATCAATGGTTCGGTTTCGCTGGGCTTTGGGCATGACTTCTCCTTCTTCTGCAGGGCAGCGGCTGTGCCGCCTGATGGAACGAAACGTACGGCTTTACTTTTTGCGAGAAGCGAGGCAGCGCTTCAACTCCTCCCCGCCGTGGACAGCAGCAATTCTCCGCCTGAGCCAGCCATCCTGCAGATAGTAGACCACAAACATCACCGAGGTGATGATCCAGGTGATGGGATAGCTGGCGATCACCGTCCGGATCTGGGGCCATACCGGCACGGCCACCCCGATCCAGATCACCCGCAGCACACAGACCCCCACGCAGGTCATGATCATAGGCATCAGGGAATCTCCCACGCCGCGAACCGCACCGGCCAGAATCTCAATGGCCACATAGGCGCAGTAGAAGGGAGCCAGGAACCGCAGCATCTCCATGCCGCACCGGATGACCTCCTCGTCCTGGGTGAATAGGTGGTACAGAAAACCGCCAACGGTCAGGAAGACCGCGCTGATGGCAAAAGCTGCGCCGTAGGCCATCAGCAGACAGGTGCGGACGCTGCGCCGCATCCGGTCGTACCGCCGCGCACCGAAATTCTGCCCCACAAAGGTGGTGATGGACACGCCGAAGGCGCTGATGGTCATCCAGTAAAAGCCGTCCAGCTTGCCGTAGGCCGTCCAGGCCGCCACGGCGTCGGTGCCGAAGGAATTGATGCTGGCCTGAATCACCAGATTGGAAACCGAATACATCACCGACTGCAGCCCCGCCGGAATGCCGATCTGAATGATGCTCTTCAGAATCACCGGATCGATCCGGATGGCTTTGGGCAGCAGCCGGTAGCTCATATCCGTGCGCAGCAGCGCCAGAATCACCAGCACCGCGCTGACGCCCTGAGACAGCATGGTGGCCAGTGCCACCCCCACAACGCCCCAGCGGAATACCGCCACAAAGAGCAGATCCAGCAGAATATTCACAAAGCAGCAGGCTATCAGAAAATACAGCGGACGCCGGGAATCCCCCACCGCCCTCAGAATGCCGGAGCCGATGTTATACACCATAGCGAAGAAAATGCCGCCAAAGTAAATCCGGATGTAGATAAGGGCATAGTCCATGATGTCCTCCGGCGTCCCCATAATCCGCAGCGCCCAGGGGGAAAACGCCAGTCCCAACACCATCAGCAAAACGCTGCCGATGATGGCGAGAGCCGCTGAGGTATGCACCGCCAGACTGACCTTCCCCGCGTCTCCCGCGCCGAAGTACTGGGAGATGATAACCGACGCGCCGGAAGCAAGTCCCACAAAAAAGCCCACCAGCAGATTGATCAGCGTTCCGGTGGCGCCGCCCACCGCTGCCAGCGCCTGCTTGCCGACGAAATTTCCCACAATCACCGCATCCACCGTGTTGTAGAGCTGCTGAAAAAAGGTGCCCAGCATGATAGGAAAGAAAAAGATCAGAAGCTGCTTCCAGATCACGCCCTCGGTGATACCGTTCCCGCCGGACGGACGGGAGATACTCCGTGCCATATAACGCTCCTTTCTATTCAGATGACCCATACGCCGCCGTCTTCCTGTCCCAGTATAGCACAGCTAAAAGAATTTGTCCACATGCGGACAGACGGGGTCAGCCCTCCGGCGACCGCCTTGCCGTCTTCCGGTACTGCCCCGGAGAAATGCCGGTGACAGCTTTGAAAACCCGGATAAAATTGGCGTAGTCGTTGAAGCCGCACTGCATGCAGGCCTCCGTCACGCTGGCCCCGTCCAGCAGCAGCCGCTTGGCCAGGGCGATGCGCCGCGCCGTGATATAGCGGGAGGGGGTGGAGCCGGTTTCCTCCTTGAACACATGGGAAATAGTGGATTTGCTCACCGACAACCCTCTGGCCAGACAATCCAGCGACAGGTCGTCGGTAAGATGTTCCTCGACGTATTCCAGAAAGGGACGCAGCCGGGAAGCCCTGACCCGAACCGGCGGCGGACTGCTTTTGTGGGCGTCAAAGCAGCGCCCCACGAAGACCAGCAGCTCCATCAGGCAGGCATTCTGCAGCACATCGGCCCCCAGCAGCCGTTCGCTGCCCAGGCGGACAATCCGATCAGCCACCGAAAGAAACTGTTCCATCTCCCCGACGGTCAGCTGAAGGATCTTGTCCTCCCCTCCGGCGAAGCACCGCAGCAGATCGGTCTTCCCCGTGCTCAGATCATGGGCCAGCCAGGGATCGAAATGAACCGACACCCTCTCAAAAGGCATATTGGAAAAGTTGGAGCTTTTATGGATGGTCTTGTCGTCAAACAGCAGCAGGCTGCCCGGCCTCAGCCGGTAGCAGGCCCGCTCCACAAAATAATCGATCTCGCCGTCAATCAGCAGATAGAATTCATAGCTTTCATGCAGATGGAAATCGCTGTTGTAGGATTGACTGGATCGCTGCCGGGACGCAAACACCGGAGGCAGATTCTGCATCAGCATGGCTTTTCCCCCTTTCTGCGCAGACCGCGGACAAAACCCAAAAGGCCATGATACTTATACTATAGGCCAAAACCGGGAAAAAAGCAAGAAGACGCGGAAACGGTGGTTGCTGCCGAAAATTGTCCGTGTTTCCCAGTTCCAATGTGTACAGCTTTTTGCAGGATTTGCAATAAACTGCGCAGGAACCGCAATGAAATTGCAATCCATATATTGTATACTATAGATAAAGAAAATACAGCAAAGGGGAAAAAGCTATGGAAAAAGTGAGACTTGGCATCATTGGCATCGGTGCGCAGGGCACCACCTACGCAGGCCTGATCTTTCAAGGCATGGTGCCGCACATGGAGCTGGGCGCCATCTGCGACATCAGCAGGGAAGCCTACGAGGCCGGTGCGGACCGGATCGCCGCGAGCGCTTCCATGATGGCCCGCTTTACCGGGGCCTCTGTGGAGGATGTGGAACAGCAGGCGGCCTCCATCCGGGAAAAATACGCGGCCGTTCCCTACTATACCGACTACATTGAAATGATGGAAAGCGGAAATGTGGATGCCGTTGTCACCACGGTTCCCCATTATCTCCACCCGGTCATGGGCATCGAAGCCATCCGGCGGGGCATGCCGGTGATCTGCGAAAAGCCCGCCGGTGTATATACCAAGCAGGTTCGTCAGCTGAACGAAACGGCTGCGGCTCATCCGGACGTGCCCTTCGCCATCATGTTCAACCAGCGCAACAACCCCCTGTACCGCAAGCTGAAGGAGATCATGGACAGCGGTGAGCTGGGCGAGCTGCGCCGGGTCAACTGGATCATCACCACCTGGTGGCGTCCCCAGTCCTACTACAACCAGAGCGAATGGCGCGCCACCTGGGGCCTTGAAGGCGGCGGTGTGCTGGTCAATCAGGCTCCCCATCAGCTGGATCTGATCCAGTGGCTCTGCGGCAAGCCCAAAACCGTCTACGCCAACATCCAGCTGGGCTGCCACCGGGATATCGCCGTGGAAAACGAAGTGACCGCCATGTTTGAGTACCCCAACGGCGCCACCGGCGTTCTGGTCACCTGCACCCACGACATTCTGGGCACCGACCGGCTGGAAATCTTCTGCGACAAGGGCAAGATCATCGTCGAGAATTCCCAGAAGGCCACCGTCAAACGGATGTCCATGACCGAGCAGGAGGCCTCCGACAAAATGACCATGGCCGATCTGCACCGGCTGACCATGGGCAACGCCGCGGGCGGAGGAAATTCCCTCTACACCGAAGAAGTCATCGAGTTCCCCTCCCAGTGGGGCGGTCAGCATGCCGGTGTGCTGGAGAACTTCGCCCTGCACATGATCGATGGAACGCCTCTGATCGCGCCCGGCTCTGACGGCATCAACGGCGTAGCGCTCGCCGATGCCATTCTGCTCTCCGGCTGGACCGGCAAAAAGGTGGACTACGATTTCGACGAGGATCTGTATATTGAAGAGCTCAACAAGCGCATTGCCGAAGAAGGCAAGTACGCGCTGATCGAAAACTGATTGTCAGGGAGGATTATCATGACCAAAGCAAAAATCGCCGTACAGGCATCCACCATCAAAGACAGATTCAAAGAACTGGGCGCTTACGAAGCCCTGAAGCGGATGGCCGAAACGGGCTACCACTGCATCGAGCTCTCTCAGGTGGATATGAGCCCCGCCAGCATTGCCGAGATCAAGCGCGCCATGGCGGATTTTGACATTGAAATCTGCGCCATTTCCGGCAGCACCGCCAGCAAAAAGCCGGAAGAGCCCAATCTGGTCGACAATCTGGAGGTTTTCATCGAGCAGTGCAAAGAACTCAGCTGCAGCTATATCCGCATCGGTATGATGCCCTTCACCGAATTCGTCACGGTGGAAAAGCTGGAGGCCTTCTCGGCCCTCTGCGAGGAGATCTGCCAGAAGCTGGCTCCCCACGGCATCAAGCTGTACTATCACAATCACCATGTCGAATACCAGAAGAGAGAAAACGGCAAAACCGCTTTCGACATCGTTCTGGAAAAGGCGCCCAGTCTGGGCTGCGAGGTGGATGTCCACTGGGCGCAGCGGGGCGGCTGCAATCCTGTCGAGGTTGTGAAAAAATGTGCCGGACGGATCGATCTGCTGCATCTGAAGGATTACCGCATCAAGCCCATCACCGCCGAACTGTTCCAGGGAGAGGGTCAGGAAGCCATGATGAACTTCTTCAAGACCTATATGCCTGAGTGCGTGGAATTCGCCGAGCTGGGTGAAGGCAATCTGGACTTCCCCGCCATCATCGAGGCCGGTCTCGAATCCGGCAGCAAATACCTGATTGTGGAACAGGATACCACCTACGGCCGGGACGAATTTGAAAGCCTCGCCATTTCCGCCGCTTATCTCAGAGAGATCGGCTACGGCGACTGCTTCTGATCTGCACAGCCCAGCAGCACAGCCGAAGCGGCTCTGCTGCTGGGCTGGCTCGCAAAAGGCCGAGCCTCTCATCAGAAATAAACACTTGTCTGGCACAGCCGGGGTCCGGGAGCATCATCCCGGACCCCATTTTTTACAGAGTCCTTGCTATTTTCTCCGCAGCATGATACAATTTTCTCAGCCGTGTGACAGACGGACTTCACTGCAGAAAGGATGATTCTTGATGAAAATGAATGGCGTGCGGAGGGTGCGCAGATTCTGACCCTCCCACAATCAACTGGAGGAGAACAAATGCAGCATCATATCATCATCAAGGAATGTATCACATCCGAAGAAACCAGCTGGTTCCGGCAGCAGCTGGCGACTTATTATCATCGGGATATTTTCCCCGGTAAAGGAATGCCGGACTTCGAAGACTACCGGTATCGCATGCAAATCCTGCATGACCGCAGCGAAAATCCCATCCGATACCTGCTTTTTCTGCGGGAAGGACAAAGAATCAGCTTCTGCCTGACTATTATTTATGACACAGAGGACTGCAAACAATTTATTCTGGAATTCTCAGTCCTGCCCGCCTTCCGGGGGGACGGCACCGGAAAAGCCTGCGCCGCCGCTCTGCTGGAATGGGGCAGGCAGCACAAAGCCAGCTTTGCCGAGCTGAACGCGGATACCCCGCAACGGCAGCATTTCTGGCAAACCTTTGGCTTTATTCCCAACGGACGGGATCAATACGGGATCCCTCTGATGCTGCTGCCGCCCCAGGAACGTCTCCCCTTCACGGTCGAAATACTGACCGATCCGGATGAGCTGTGGAACCTGGAAAGCGGCTTTCTGGATGAAATCGGAGAAGATCCCCTGGACGAAGGCAAAAAAGAACGCCTGAGCAGCGCTGTCCGTGAAAGTCGCATCATCTTTTTTGTGGCAAGGCGTCTCAATCGTCCTGTGGGCATTTGCTCCGTCAGTCCGTATTTTTCCACCTTCGCCTGCGAAATGGCAGCTGCTTTTGACGATTTCTATGTTGAGCCCGCCTTTCGCAGCCAGGGAGCAGCCCGTCTGCTGGCTGCAGCGGCGCAGGACTGGTGTCGAAGGCAGTACGGCTGCAGTCTGACTGTAGGATGCAGCGACGGCGACATCGGGCTGTACAGGGCCCTCGGATTCGGGACGCGGCTTGGAACTCTGCTGGCGGCTGAGTTGTAAGAAAATTCCTGAAAAGCAGAAAAGCTTCCGTTTCGAGCGGAAGCTTTTCTGTATACAAGCATAGGAAAAACGGGCCCCTGCCGAAGCAGGAGCCCGTTTTCAACCAACTCGAAAAAATCAGTTCAGGATAACTTTTTCGGTCTCTTTGTCGAACAGGTGGATGCTGTTGACATCGATGGCCATCTTGATCACGTCGCCGGGACGAGAGGTGTTTCTGGGGCTGACACGAGCGGTCATGGGCATGCCCTCGAAGGTCAGGTACAGATAGGTCTCAGCGCCCATCAGCTCGGTAACTTCGACGTTGCAGTCGATAACGCCGGAGGTAGCAGCATTGATGATGGTCTCCTCGTCCTTCAGGTTCTCAGGACGGATACCCAGAACGACTTCCTTGCCGACATGAGCCTTCAGGGCGTCAGCAGCGACAGCAGCCTTGGCAGCGGGAACCACAACAGAACCACCGCCGAAAACAACAACGTACTCGCCGTTGTTCTCTTCCAGCTTGGCATTGATGAAGTTCATCTGAGGAGAACCAATGAAGCCGGCAACGAACATGTTGGCGGGGCTGGTGTACAGGTTCTGAGGAGTATCAACCTGCTGAATGAAGCCGTCCTTCATAACGACGATTCTGTCGCCCATGGTCATAGCTTCGGTCTGGTCATGAGTTACGTAGATGAAGGTGGTGCCCAGTTTCAGATGCAGCTTGGACAGCTCGGTTCTCATCTGAGCACGCAGCTTGGCGTCCAGGTTGGACAGAGGTTCGTCCAGAAGGAAGACCTGAGGCTCACGGACGATAGCACGGCCCAGAGCAACACGCTGACGCTGACCACCGGACAGAGCCTTGGGTTTACGGTCAAGCAGGTGGGTGATGTCCAGGATGCGGGCAGCTTCCTCAACGCGGCGTTTGATCTCGTCTTTGGGGGTCTTGCGCAGCTTCAGACCGAAAGCCATGTTGTCGAATACGGTCATATGGGGATACAGAGCGTAGTTCTGGAACACCATTGCGATATCGCGGTCTTTGGGGGCGACGTCGTTGACCAGTCTGTCGCCGATGTACAGTTCGCCTTCGGAAATTTCTTCCAGACCGGCGATCATACGCAGGGTGGTGGACTTACCGCAGCCGGAAGG
>JAQXNQ010000058.1 GCA_029098085.1 Oscillospiraceae bacterium | reverse complement strand
GGGAGGCTTTTGTATGACCCGATTCTGTTCCCGCATTTCCCGTTCCGGCGTCCTGTGTACGGTGGGCGCTTTGTGCTTTACCCTGATGAGCCTGCTGGTGCAGAAGGGCGTGCTGCCGGAGTGGTGCTTTGGCAGCGTGATCGTACTGCTGCTGGGCTTTGCCGTCCGGGGCTTTGTCCGGCAGCGGGACTGGAAGGCCTTCTGCAGCGTCAGTGTCATCGCCGGAGCGCTGCTGCTTTCCTTCGGTACGGTGGCCCTGTCCATTCCCACCCCGTTGGAGAAAAACGTGGGAGAAAAGGTGAAGACCGCGCTGATCGCCCTGCCGGTCTTCTGGATTCTGCTGGCCGGGCTGCGTCTCTGGCTGCAGAGCTTCCGTCCGCTGGGAGGACGGAAAAATCCCCTTGCGGCCGCTCTGGCGGCGGGACTGTACACCATCGGTGCCCTGTGCTTGAACTGGCTCAGATGGTATCCCTCCGGCACCTCTCCCGACACCCGCCATCAATGGGGACAGATTCACGGCACCCTGCGGCTGAACGACATCCACGCCCTGGGCCACACCATCTTTCTGAAGGGACTGCTGGCCATCTGGGACGACTATGCCGTGGTCATTCTGGTGCATATTCTGATGCTGGCGCTGCTGTACGGGCTGTTCGCCTGGTATCTGGCGGGCAAGGGCATGCGGATTGGCTGGATTCTGCTGGCGGTTTCGCTGTTTACCGCCTGTGAGACGCCCACCCAAACCTACATGTTCCCCTGGAAGGATACGCCCTACACCTTTGCGGTGGGCATCCTGACCCTGTTTCTTCTCTGGCTGCGGGAGAACCGGTTCCGGTTCACCATTCCCAAGGCCGTTTTGCTGGGTATCTCGCTGGCCTATACCACCCTGTTCCGCCTCAACGGCATCGTGATTCTGCTGTTTGTGGGAATCTGGCTGGCGGTTGCCTGCATCCGCGGTAAGCTCTGGAAGCAGTTTATTTCCATTGCGGCGGCAGTGGTGATCTGCTTTGCCGGCGTGAATGTGTACGGCTATCAGGTGCTGAAGGCTGAATCACCGGAAAACGGCTTCTCGGTTCAGGTTTTCGGCTCCGGTCTGGCGGCCATGGTGACCCAGAGCGGCTGGGATCTGTCCCGGGAGGATCGGGCCGAGATTCAGGAGGTTCTTTCCTCTGTCTGGATGGCGGAGCACTACACGCCCTGGGAAACCCGCAAGCTGATCTGGGATTATGAGACCCATGACCCCGAGGGCGTTTTCAACGATCCCAACATGGAGATCATGGTCAACAACTTCGTGCTGGATCTGGGCGAGCACAAATGGCAGGTCGTGGGGCTGTATCTGAAGCTGATGCCGGGGCATTTTCTGGTCTGCCTGCGGGATGTGCTGTACAATACCTATAAGATCTGGGGCCTGACCGGCAATGGAATCTGCGGCGGCTGGCGGTTTTACTACAGCAACATCTTCCTGCTGGTGGTGCTGATGGTGGGCGTGGGCGCCGTCTGGAAGAAGAATACCATCAAACGCAGGCTCATCGTCTTCGCGCCGATGCTCTGCAATGTGCTGTCCATCGCCATCTCCACCATCACCAACGAGGATCGGTATCTGGTTCCCACCTTTGCCCTCTTCCCGGTACTGCTGCTGTATCTGATCTGCACCAGCGACCGCCCGGCTGCAGCTGCGGAGGAGCCCTCTGAGGAAGCCCTTCCGGAGCCGGAGGAGCGGGAAGCTTCAACTGATTCGTGAACGGAAAAAGCCCTCCGCCTGCGTGAACAGGCGGAGGGCTTTGCAGACTGTCGATAAAGTTACTGCTGTCTAGCAATTTGCACAAATGGGCAACTCGCTTTCAAATGGTTGCCAAGGCAAAAAAGTTTTACTCGAGTTTTCTCCGCTTTCCCCTGCGGGGAAAGCCAAAAAATCGCAGGTCCAGGGCAGAGCCCGGCCGCGGCCCGCAGGCCGCGAAATCCTGCTCCTCCGCGCCCCGTTGTATACCAACAACGTCCAAAGGGAGCACTCACGCGCAAGAACGCTTGCGTTCTTGCAGCTTTCCGCTTGCGGAAAGCGATGTAGAGCCGCAAGATACTCATTAGACAAAGCCATGCCCGCTTCCAGCGGGCATACACCTTGCCTCCTTTGTGCAATTTTTTCATGCGAACCGCTTTTTCGACAGACTGAAAAGCCCTCCATCTGCATGAACAGGCGGAGGGCTTTGGACTGTATGAGAACTTTTTCAGCGCGCTCAGCGCTCCTCGGCTGAAAAGTCATAGACTTTCCAGCGGGTGGGAACGCCGAAGCTCATGCGCTCCTCCTCCTTCAGGAAGGAGAAGCCTGCTTTTTCCAGCACCCGGCAGGAGGCGGGATTGTCGGGGTGGGCCAGACCGTACAGATGCCGGATCTGCAGGACGGAAACCGTCCAGTCCCGCAGGGCGGTCAGGGCCTCGGAGGCATACCCCTGCCCCTGAAAGGCCTCGCCGACGGCGTATTCCACCTCCACCCCCTCCGGGATGGGGGAAAGACCGGCATGGCCCAGCAGAGCGCCGTCCTCCCGGCGCTGCAGCGCCAGCACCAGAGGAAAGCCGCAGTCCCGGGGCGCATCGGCATACCGGCTCCGGAGAAACTGCACCGTTTCCAGCGCCTCCTCCTCGCTGTCCCAGACCTCGTCCGGGATGCCGGCGCGGAAGGAATCCTCCCGATGAAGCAGAAACAGCGGGGCGGCGTCCTCGTCGGTGAGGGGCCGCAGCAGCAGACGGGGCGTTTGAATCGTCAGCATGTTGTCTCCTTTTACAGGGTGGTCAGCAGCAGCTGGCCGCAGCCGGAGACGGTGTAAGAGCCGGTTCCGGCGGGAATAAAGACGCTGTCGCCCCTGGCAAGGGGCATCTCTTCGCCGCCGCAGCAGAGGGTGAGGCCCCCGGTCAGGGTCAGCAGGCTGTGGAACGAGGCTTCGTCCGCCTGAGCGGAGAAGGCGCTGCTCACTGAAAGCTCCCGCACCGTGAAGCAGCTGCAGGAGGCCAGCAGGGTCTCCGAATATCCGTCATGAGCTTCCGGCTTGCCCTCCGGACCGGCGGGCCGGGCGGGAGGAGCCAGCACCGTCACGTCGGCGGCCTTGTCGATGTGCAGCTGCCGGGGCTTGCCGTCGGCGCCCACCCGGCCGTAATCGTAGACCCGGTAGGTGGTGTTGGAGTTCTGCTGAATCTCGGCGATCAGAATGCCGCTGCCGATGGCGTGCAGGGTGCCCGCCTGGATGAAGAAAGTGTCGCCCTTGTGCACCGGCACCTGGTCCACCACCTCCAGCAGAGTGTTGTTTTCGATCCGCTGGCGGAACTCCTCCCTGGTGATTTCCTTCCGGAAGCCGTAGATCAGGGAAGCGCCGGGCTCGCAGTCCACCACATACCACATCTCGGTCTTGCCGTATTCGCCTTCCACCCGCAGGGCGTAATCGTCATCCGGATGAACCTGCACCGAAAGGTTGTCCTTTGCGTCGATGAGCTTGATCAGAATCGGAAAATCCGCGAAAGCGGCACCCCGGCTGCCCAGGACGGCGGGGCCGACTTTGTCCAGATACTCCCGGAGGGTCATACCGGCAAACTCGCCGGTGGCCACCACGGAGGGGCCGTCCCTGTGGCAGGAAAGTTCCCAGCTTTCGGCCACCTTGTCAAAATCACACTGCTTGCCGAATTCATCCCGCAGACGGGTGCCGCCCCAGAGGTAATCCTTGAAGGCGGGAGAGAGTTTGAAGGGTTTCATGATGCGCTCCTTTCCGGAAAAGCGGGTCAGCCCAGCGCCTTTTCCAGTGTCTTTTGATTTTCCACATTCAGAGCGTCCACGCCCTTCAGGGTTTTTTTGACCAGACCGGTCAGCACCTTGCCGGGCCCCAGCTCCAGATACCGGTCGAAGCCGGCCTGCTGCAGCGCCGCCAGCTCGGAAGTGAAGCGGACGGGGGAGACGATGTGTCTGGCCAGATAACCGGGCATATCCAAGAAGTCGGTGAGCCTTTCGCCGGTCAGGTTGGCGTAGAAATCAATCTTCGGCTCGGCGAAGGTGAAACCTTTGGCAGCTTCATAAAACTCATCGGCGGCGGGCTGCATCATGGCAGAGTGGAAGGCGGCGGAGACAGCCAGCGGAACGGCCCGCTTGCCCATGGCGGCGAAGGTCTCGCAGGCGGCCGTCACGGCGGCGGTTTCACCGGCGATGACCGTCTGGGCGGCAGAGTTGTAGTTGACCGGCAGCACATAGCCCTCGGTCTTTTCGCAGACCTCGGCCACCTCGTCAGCGGTGAGGCCCAGAATGGCGGCCATGGAGCCGGGCCGGGCGGCGGCGCAGCGGCCCATGGCGGCGGCACGGGCAGCGATCAGCCGGAAGCCGTCCTCCATGGACAGCATGCCGGCGGCCACCATGGCGGCGTATTCGCCCAGAGAATGACCGGCCACAGCTTCCGCTTCAATGCCGGCTTCCCGGACACAGGCCAGTGCAGCCAGAGAGGTGGCCATAATGGCCGGCTGGGCCACGGTGGTGACGGCCAGCTCTTCGGCGGTGCCGGAGAGGCAGGTCTCCTTCAGATCAAAGCCCAGTATATCGGACGCGCAGGAGAAAACCTCCGCCGCTTTGGGAGAGGCGGCAATGAGCTCGGCGGCCATGCCGGGATACTGGGATCCCTGGCCGGAAAAAAGAAACACGGTTTTGGACATAGAGCACTCCTTGTATGGCGGCGGAAGATGGGATTTTTTCGCCCGCGCCGCTGCCGGACGGAAAAACCAGAGCCTGAAAAGCGTTTTGCAAGGGCGTACAGGTATGCACTGTACGCGGTAAAACCGGAAATGGGTTTTGTTACCAATTTGTAAATCTTTTCCGTACAAATGGCGTAAAAGCCCCTGAAAGCCGGATTTCAGGGGCTTCGTCCCGGGGATCCGACGGAATATTTGTTGACAAACCGGTGACAAAAATATACAATAATGCTGTACGGCTTTTAAAATCACACCGCGCGAAAGCGTGTGACAGAGCCCTTCCTGCCTTTCCAATATACCAGACTTTCGGGGATTTTTCAAGGAAAAAGGGGAATCCCGGCCCGGAAAAGTTCGGCTGCGGAAGCGGAGTTGATTCAAAGCAGCGCTTTCCCGAAAGGCGGCCGAGGGGGAGCATGCCTGCTTTCAGGCAAACGTGCCGTCGGACATGGAGTGAGTTATGGGTATCAGAATTCTGGGGACGGGCTCCTATCTGCCCGAAAATATCGTAACCAACGAGGATTACACCAAGTTTGTGGACACCTCGGATGAGTGGATTGTCAAGCGCACCGGCATCCATCGGCGGCGTATCACCGAGACGCCGACCTTCGTCATGGCGGAAGCGGCCGCCCGGCGGGCACTGGAGGATGCGGGCGTTTCGGCGGAGGAGCTGGATCTGATCATCTGCACCACCGTCTCCAATGACTACATGACCCCCTCCCTGGCCTGCGTGGTGCAGGGGCGGATCGGCGCGAAAAACGCCATTGCCTATGACATCAACGCGGCCTGTGCCGCCTTTGTCTATGCGCTGGACATGGCCAACATGTATCTGAAAAACGGATACCGCAAGATCCTGATCGTCTCCGCCGAGAGCCTTTCCAAGATTACCGACTACACCGACCGCAGCACCTGCGTGCTGTTCGGCGATGCGGCGGGTGCCTGCGTGGTGGAGGCCAGCGACAGGCCCTTTGCCTCCTGCCTGGGCTGCGACGGCACCGGCGCTCACAGCCTGTTTGCCCGTCAGCACCGGAATGAGATTCCGCTGGTGGAGTTGCAGGAGCTGGCCGAGGTGGATCAGTTCGGCCCGGCCCGGGACGGCGCTATCTATATGGATGGCCGCGAGGTCTACAAGTTCGCTGTCGGCGCCATGTCCAAAGCGCTGACCGAGGCCTGTGAAAAATTCGGCACCGCACCGGCGGAGCTGGATCTGATCGTGCCCCATCAGGCCAATATCCGGATCATCCAGACGGCGGCCAAGGAGCTGGGCCTGCCGCTGGAGCGGTTCTTTGTCAACATCGGCGAGTACGGCAACACCTCGTCCGCCTGCATTCCGGTGGGACTGGATCAGCTGAACCGGGCCGGAAAGCTGACCTCCGGCGCGAAGGTAGGCCTGGTGGGCTTCGGCGCAGGTCTGGTTTACGGCGGATGCGTGTTTGAGGTAGAGTGACATCTGACCGCGAAGGTCAGCAAGCAAAGGAGAAAAATCATGTTCCATACGAGAATCACGGAGCTGCTGGGTGTCCAGTACCCCATTTTTCAGGGCGGCATGGCCTGGGTGGCGGAGTCCACGCTGGCGGCTGCCGTTTCCAACGCCGGCGGCGTCGGCCTGATCGCGGGCGGCTCTGCCCCCGCTGAGGTGATCCGGGAGGAGATCCGCAAGGCCAAGGCCCTGACCGACAAGCCCTTCGGCGTCAACATCATGCTCATGAGCCCCAATGCGGACGATCTGGCCCGCATTGTGGTGGAGGAGGGCGTGGCGTTGGTCACCACCGGCGCGGGCAACCCCGGCAAGTATATGGAGGCCTGGAAGGCCGCCGGTATCAAGGTGATCCCGGTCGTTCCGTCGGTGGCCCTGGCCAAGCGGATGGAGCGGGCCGGTGCGGATGCGGTCATCGCTGAAGGCACCGAGTCGGGCGGACATATCGGCTCCACCACCACCCTCTGCCTGGTTCCCCAGGTGGTGGACGCGGTGCAGATTCCCGTGCTGGCAGCCGGCGGCATCGCCGACGGCCGGGGCGTGGCCGCCTCCTTCATGATGGGCGCCGAGGGTGTGCAGTGCGGCACCGTGTTCCTGGCTTCTCCCGAGTGCCAGATTCATCCCACCTACAAGGAAATGGTGCTGGGCGCCAAGGATACCGACTCCGCCGTGACCGGCCTGATCTGCGGCGGCGCGCCCTGCCGCCAGGTCAAAAACCGCTACACCAAGAAGGTCAACGAGCTGGAGCGCTCCGGCGCCAAATTTGAAGAGGTCGAGGAGCTGACCATCGGCTCCCTGCGGCGGGCCGCCAAAGAGGGCGACAAGGAAAACGGCAGCTTCATGGCAGGCCAGATCGCCGGTATGGTTCGGGAAATCCGTCCGGTGGAAGAGATCATCAGCGGCATGTTCCGGGAGGCGGAGGCGCTTCTGCGGGGCAGAGCCGATCAGGTTCTGAAATAAGGAGAATGGGATATGGCAAAAACAGCTTTAATCACCGGCGCTTCTCAGGGCATCGGCGCCTGCATCGCCAGAACGCTGGCTGCTGAGGGCTTTCAGATCGCCGTCAACTGCCGCAGCGAGCGAGAGGTGGAAAACGGCGGCAAGGAGGTGGCCGAGGCCTGCCGCGCCCTGGGCGTGGAGGCGGAGTGCTTCATCTGCGATGTGTCCGACTACGCCGCCTGCGGCGAGATGGTCAAGGCCGTCAAGGAGCGGTTCGGCAGCATCGACGTGCTGGTCAACAACGCCGGCATCACCAAAGACGGCCTGCTGGTGCGCATGACCGAGGAGCAGTTTGATGCGGTGACCAACGTCAACTACAAGTCGGTCTTCAACATGACCCGCCATGTGGGCGCTGTGATGTTCCGGCAGAAGTCCGGACGGATCATCAACATCTCATCGGTGGCCGGTCTCTACGGCAACATGGGCCAGTTCAACTACTCGGCGGCCAAGGCCGGCATCATCGGCATGACCAAGACCACTGCCAAGGAGCTGGGCAGCCGCGGCATCACCTGCAACGCGGTGGCTCCCGGCTTTGTCCGCACCCCCATGACCGATGTGCTGAAGGACGACTACAAGCAGGAGATTCAGAAGAACATCGCGCTGGGCCGGCTGGGCGATCCCGAGGATATCGCCAATGCCGTGGCCTTCTTCGCCTCGGACAAGGCTTCCTATATCACCGGCCAGGTGTTGGAAGTGTCCGGCGGCATGAGCATGTAAACCTGTAAAGAAAACAGTCTGAAGCCGGATGATCCGGCGGAATTTCTGAACCGTAATCGAGGGAGAGACTAATGAGACGAGTTGTAATCACAGGAGCGGGCGTCATCAGCCCGGTGGGCAATGACATCGATTCCTTCTGGAGCAGCCTTTTGCAGGGTAAGCACGGCATTGCGCCCATCGAGGGGTTTGACACCTCCGACCTGGATGTGAAGCTGGCGGCCCAGGTCAAGGACTTTGATCCCGCCGCCTTCGGCATCGACAAAAAGGAAGCCCGCCGGATGGATCCCTACTGCCGGTTCGCGGTTGCGGCGGCCAAGCAGGCGCTGGACGACTGCGGCAGCGATCTGAAGGATCTGGATCCCTACCGGGTGGGCGTGATCGTGGGCAGCGGTATCGGCGGCATGGAGACCTTTGAGGAGGAGTGCCGCAGGATCGAAGAAAAGGGACCCAAGCGGGTGTCCGTCTTCTTCATCCCCATGATGATCTCCAACATGGCTGCCGGAAACATCTCTATCCTGACCGGCTTCAAGGGCGTGAACTTCGCCCCTGTCACCGCCTGCTCCACCTCCGCTCATGCGGTGGGTGAGGCCTTCCGCAATATCAAAAACGGCTATCTGGACGCCTGCGTGGCGGGCGGTGCCGAGAGCGCCCTCACCCGTCTGGCTGTGGCCGGCTTCAATAACATGGGCGCTCTGTCCAGATCTCAGGATCCCGACCGGGCCTCCATCCCCTTCGACAAGGAGCGGGACGGCTTCGTCATGGGTGAGGGCGCCGGCATCCTGATTCTGGAGGAGCTGGAGCACGCCAGAGCCCGGGGCGCGAAGATCTATGCCGAGATCGTCGGCTACGGCGCCACCGGTGATGCCTACCACATCACCAGCCCCTCTCCCACCGGCGAGGCGGCTGCCAAGGCCATGGAGCTGGCCTTCACCGAGGGCGGCCTGACGGCGGAGGATGTGGACTACATCAACGCCCACGGTACCTCCACCCCCATCAACGAGCGGTATGAGACCATCGCTGTCAAAAAGGCGCTGGGCGAGGAAAAGGCCCGCCGGACAGCGGTTTCCTCCACCAAGTCCATGACCGGCCACATGCTGGGCGCTGCCGGCGCCGTGGAGGCCATTGCCACCGCGCTGGCCCTGCGGGACGGCGTGATCCCGCCCACCATCGGTTACCGGGTGCCGGACGAGGAATGCGATCTGGACTGCGTGCCCAATGAGGCCAGAAAGGCGGATATCCGGGTGGCCCTCTCCAACTCGCTGGGCTTCGGCGGCCACAACGCCACCATCTGTCTGAAAAAATACCAAGGCTGAGAGGAGAACGCCCATGTCTGAACTGAAGCTGTCTGTTTCCGAGATCAAGGAGCTGATGGATAAAATGGCCCGGACCGGCCTGTCCGGCCTGACACTGAAGGACGGGGAGTTTGAGCTCTCCCTGAAGGCCGAGGTGATGGTGACAGAAGGGGAGGCGGCCCGTCCCGTCGTCCGCCCCGCCGCGGCGGAGCCCGCAGAGCCGGAGCCTGCCGAAGGCAGCGTGGTGAAATCCCCCATTGTGGGCACCTTCTATGCCGCCGCCTCGCCGGATAAGCCCCCCTTCGCCCCGGTGGGCAAGGCGGTGGCCAAGGGCGATGTGCTGTTCATCATCGAGTCCATGAAGCTGATGAACGAGGTGCAGAGCGATTTTGACGGCGTGGTAAAGAAGGTTCTGGTGGAAAACGGCCAGGGCGTGGAGTACGGCCAGCCCATCATGGTGATCGAATAAGCAGCGAAGGAGGCCATTGCATGGCTTTATTGAACCAGGAGCAGATCAAGGAGATCATCCCCCACCGGGAGCCCTTTCTGCTGATCGACGAAATTGAAGAGCTGGAGCCCGGCGTCCGGGCGGTGGGCAAAAAGTATCTGCGCCCGGAGGAAAGCTGGTTTGCCGGGCATTTTCCCGGCCAGCCGGTGCAGCCTGGTGTGCTGACCATCGAGATGCTGGCCCAGACCGGCGCGGTCTGCGCCCTTTCCGTGCCGGAAAACAAAGGCAAGATCGCCTTCTTCGCCGGTATTGACAAGGCCCGCTTCCGGGGCATCGCCCGGCCCGGCGACACTCTGACCCTGGAGGTGGAGGTCACCAAGACCGTTCACGGCATCAGCTTCTGCAAGGGAACCGCTTCGGTGGACGGCAAAAAGGTCGTCACGGCGGAGTTCTCCTGCTCGCTGGGGGGCTGATCCATGTTTCAGAAGGTACTCATTGCCAACCGGGGCGAGATCGCCGTCCGGATCATCCGGGCCTGCCGGGAGCTGGGCATCCGCACGGTGGCCGTCTTTTCCGAGGCGGACCG
>JAQXNQ010000057.1 GCA_029098085.1 Oscillospiraceae bacterium | reverse complement strand
GAAAGCTGAGAGAAGTCCTTATGGCCTTCTCTCGGGCTGGTATCACCTATCGACCTTTGCCAAGGATTATGGGTCAAGGGGCTTGCTCCTTGCAGGTCCAGGGCAGCGCCCTGGTCGCGCTCCGCAGAGCGCGAAATCCTGCTCCTCCGCGCTCGGCGCGGACAATAAAGAATAAAAAAGCGCGGCCCGCAGGCCGCAAGATACCAACTGGACAAAGCCATGCCCGCTTCCAGCGGGCATACACATTGCCTCTTTTGTGCAACTTTTTCTTGCAAGTCACTTTTTCGACAGCCTGGAGCAGTAAACTGCTGTCCGGCCGGGCAGCTTCAGAAAGGAGTCAAACGTGAAGCGCATTTCCCTCTCCACCGGCACGCCGCAGCACCGCTTCGGCGACCGCAACACCCTGCGTCTCCTTGCGGAAAGCGGCTTTGACGGTGCGGATTTCCTGCTCCACGGCCACGAAAAGCTGATGCTGCCGGAGGACGAATTGACCCGGTATTTCACCGATCTGCGATCCCTTGCCGATGCGCTCGGCATCACCATCTGCCAGACCCATGGACTGCTGGCGGGCTTCGGCCCCGATGAGCAGCAGAACGCCCTGACCCTTGAAACGGCGAAGCGGCAGCTGAAGGCTACCGCCCTGCTTAGAGCAAAACACTGCGTCCTGCACAGCGCGAGGGCTTACCAGTGGGGCTTTGACGCGCCCTTTGAGGAGGTGCAGGCCGCCAACCGCCGGATGTGTGCCGCTTTGATCCCCACAGCGGAGGACTGCGGCGTTTCCCTCTGCCTGGAATCGCTGGGCAGAACGAAGGTAAACGGGGTCATCGGCCTGGAATTCTACGCCGATCCCAACCGGCTCATGGCCGACTACGACGCCCTGCCCACCGACCGGAAGGGGCTCTGCCTGGACACCGACCACTGCTGGTGCGCCATGGACGGCGGACACCCCGATCCGGCCGAAACGGTACGGCTGTTCGGCAGCAGGCTCACGGCTCTCCATCTCAGCGATTCCGGCGGAAGCGGAAAGCATCCGCGCCCCGGTTTCGGAAAGCTCGACTGGACGGCGCTGTTTGCGGCGCTGGACGAGGTGGGCTACAGCGGATTTTACAGCTTCGAGCTGACCCTCCGGCAGGATGACGGCCTGGAGGCGGAGATCCGGGAGCTGGGGCGGTATCTGCGGGAATTTGTGAACCAATTCGGAGCGTGACAGACAGCTCTCCTACAGAGGGGAGCTGTTTTTACGACATCTTGGAGGTACAACATGGAAAATCTCATCTTCAGTCTCAACGCCACCATTCCGGTCTTTCTGGTCATGGTGGTGGGGTGGATCCTCCGGCAGAGGGGGATGCTCACCGACGGGTTCTGCTCCGCCGCCGAGAAGTTCAACTTTCAGGTGACGCTGCCCGCCCTGCTGTTTAAGGACATCTCGGGCATCAACATCAAAGAGGCCTTCGACCTGCGGTACACCCTGTTCTGCGCCGGCGCCACCACCCTCTGCTTTCTGGGGGCGTGGATCGGAGCGCGGCTGTTCATGAAGGACAAATACTCGGTGGGAGCCTTTGTGCAGGCCTGCTACCGGGGCAGCGCCGCCGTGCTGGGCATCGCCTTCATCCAGAACATCTACGGCTCCTCCGGCATGGCCCCCATGATGATCGTCTCATCGGTGCCGCTGTTCAACATCTACGCCGTACTGGTGCTGGTGCTGGAAAACCCGGAGAACAAGGGCGGCGGCTCCGCTGCCATCAAAAAGGCGGTCATTGGCGTCTGCAAAAATCCCATCATCTGGGGCATTCTCATCGGTGCGGTCTTCTCGCTGCTGCAGTGGCAGCTGCCCGTCATGCTGAGCAAGACGGTGGGCAGTCTGGCCGCCATGGCCACCCCGCTGGCTCTGATCGTGGTGGGGGCGGGCTTTGAGGGCATGGCCGCCCTGAAGAAGGTCAGGCCCACCCTCATCGCCTCGCTGGTCAAGCTGGTGATCCAGCCGCTGATCTTTCTCCCCATCGCCGCCTGGATGGGCTTTACCACCGACAAGATGATCGCCGTGCTGGTGATGCTGGCCGCCCCCACCACCCCCAGCTGCTACATCATGGCCAAGAATATGAACGGCGACCATGTCCTCACCTCCAGCGTCGTGGTCACCACCACCCTCCTCTCCGCCTTCACCCTCACCTTCTGGATCTGGGCGCTGCGGACGGCGGGACTGCTGTGACTTTTCAACGCCGGCTCCGCAGAGTCGGCTTCAGAATTAAGTCTCCAAGCCTGCCAAAACGGAATGCAGAAGGGGTGAAGGAGAAAACCTTCCCGAATCAAAAAGGTAGGGGACGGCGTCCCCGACGTCCCCTGCAGTTGAGGAAGACAGCAGGCTGTGCGCAGCCAACGGCGGGATGCGAAACGCGTCCCCTGCAAGAGAATCACCGGTTAACACACAATCCCCCTGTCCCGCTGAAAGGGCAAGCAAATAAATCCCCGGCAGGATCTCTCCCGCCGGGGATTTGCATATGCCCTGTATGTATACAATCCTCACTGAATAACGCAGTCAAAATGAACGGTGCAGTCGGCCGTGCAGACGCTGGCCGGAATCATATGGCTGTTAAAGAAGAGCACCATTTCTCCCTTGGCGTACAGGTCGTAGCCCTCGGCGCAGAGTCGCTCGGCCGTCTGTAGGGATTTTGCCTTGTCGTTTTTATCCAGAAGGATCAGTGCTTTTTTGCTTTCCATGGCCGTCATGAGGGACAACTCCTTTCAGATTTTCCTTGGGGCTTCTCTTTGGTTTCTGATTGTATTATACGCTAATATTCTGAAATATGCAATAGTTTTTCAGAAAAATTCAGCGATTTCTGAATATTTGGAGTTTTGCACAAATCTGCCCTTTCCCCTTGGGCATTTTCACCAGACTGCTCCTCCGCCGCCCCGATTGCAGCCCGGAGCGTCTTGCTGTCCTCCTTTGAAAAGCGGAAAACGCTCCCTCATCTGTGCAAAGTTGCTGTTCTGACCCTATCGCATTCAGCTATATGCGATATATTTGTATAAATATCCGAATTTCCCCCAAAACATGAAAAAACACTTGCATTTTTTCCGAAGGGGCGTATAATAGGAGCATACCGACAAAAACAAGGCGGAACAACACCGCTTCAAACGAAAGGAACGAGCATCATGAGCGACATTAAAAAAGTAGTGCTTGCCTACTCCGGCGGCCTTGACACTTCCATCATCATCCCCTGGCTGAAGGAAAACTACGGCTGCGAGGTCATCTGCGTGGCCGGCAACGTGGGCCAGGACGCCGAGCTGGAGGGCCTGGAAGAGCGGGCCAAGAAGACCGGCGCTTCCAAGCTGTACATCGCCGACATCCAGCAGGAATTCGTCGACGAGTACGTTTTCCCCACCCTGAAGGCCGGAGCCGTCTATGAGGGCAAGTATTTGCTGGGCACCTCCTTCGCCCGGCCTCCCATTGCCAAGCGGATCGTTGAGATCGCCAAGGCCGAGGGCGCCGACGCCATCTGCCACGGCTGCACCGGCAAGGGCAACGACCAGGTGCGGTTCGAGCTGGCCATCAAGGCCTTCGCTCCTCACATGAAGATCATCGCCCCCTGGCGGATCTGGGACATCAAGTCCAGAGAGGAAGAGATTTCCTACGCCGAGGCCCACAACATCCCCATCAAGATCATCCGGGAGACCAACTACTCCAAGGATATGAACCTCTGGCACCTGTCCCACGAGGGTCTGGATCTGGAGGATCCCGCCAACGAGCCTCAGTACCTGAAGCCCGGCTTCCTGGAGATGGGCGTCGCCCCCGAGCAGGCCCCCGACACTCCCACCTACATCACCCTGACCTTTGAGAAGGGCATCCCCGTGGCCCTGAACGGCGAGAAGATGGACGGCGTGACCCTGATCAAGACCCTGAACAAGATCGGCGGCGCCAACGGCATCGGCCTGGCCGACATCGTTGAGAACCGGCTGGTGGGCATGAAGTCCAGAGGCGTCTATGAGACTCCCGGCGGCACCATCCTCTACCACGCCCACGAGGTGCTGGAGACCATCTGCCTGGACAAGGAAACCATGCACTACAAGCAGCAGGTGGCTCTGAAGTTCGCCGATCTGGTTTACAACGGCCAGTGGTACACCCCCCTGAGAGAGGCTCTGTCCGCCTTTGTTGACCAGACCCAGCAGACCGTCACCGGCGAGGTCAAGCTCAAGCTCTACAAGGGCAACATCATCAACGCCGGCGTCACCTCCCCCTACACCCTCTACGATGAGGAAGTCGCCACCTTCAGCGAAGACCATGTCTACGACCAGAAGGATTCCCAGGGCTTCATCAACCTGTTCGGTCTGCCCATCCAGGTCAAGGCCATGCTGGACGAGAAGAGAGGAAACCTCTAACCAGTGAAGAGTAAATGGTGAAGAGTGAAGAGTTTAGGAAAACCGCTCCCTGCGGTCGCTCAAATTTCAGTGAACAAGTGCGGCAGGCTCTTCCCCTTCACCATACGAATGCTATAACGGGCTGCGGTATGTCCGCGGCCCTGTTTCCTGTCAGGCCGGGATTCCGGCCCACCGGGCAAGCGGAAGAAGCTTCTTCCATTTGCCCGATGCGAACCAACTTTTATGATAAAGGAGAATCCCCATGGCAAAAATGTGGGCCGGACGCTTCAAAAAGGAAGCGGACAGCAGAGTAAACGACTTCAACTCCTCCATTTCCTTTGACAGCCGGATGTACCGACAGGACATCACCGGCAGTATCGCCCACGCTACCATGTTGGCGGCCCGGGGCATCATCTCGGAGCAGGACAGGGAGCAGATTGTCGACGGTCTCACCGGCATTCTGGCCGATCTGGACAGCGGTGCCCTGCTCTTTGACCCGGACGCCGAGGATATCCACATGTTTGTGGAGGCCGAGCTGACCGCCCGCATCGGCGACGCCGGCAAGCGGCTGCACACCGCCCGGAGCCGCAACGATCAGGTGGCGCTGGACATCCGCCTCTACCTGCGGGAGCAGATCGACGAGGTCTCTGCGCTGGTCAAGGCTCTGGGCAGCACCCTCTGCCGGATGGCCCGGGAGCACACCGACACCATCATGCCCGGCTACACCCACCTGCAGCGGGCCCAGCCCATCACCTTTGCCCATCACCTGATGGCCTACGCCGGCATGCTGGCGCGGGATCTGGGACGGCTCGCCGATGCCGGAAAGCGGATGAACCTCTGCCCCCTGGGCAGCGGCGCCCTGGCCGGCACCACCTACCCCATTGACCGGGAGATGACCGCCTCCCTGCTTCAATTTGACGGCCCGGTGCTGAACAGCCTGGACGGGGTGTCCGACCGGGATTTCTGCATTGAGCTGGGCAGCGCTCTCGCCGCCATCATGATGCACCTGTCCCGTTTTTCGGAGGAGATCATCCTCTGGTGCAGCTGGGAGTTCAAATTCCTTGAGCTGGACGACGCCTTTGCCACCGGCTCCTCCATCATGCCCCAGAAAAAGAACCCCGATGTGGCTGAGCTGGTGCGGGGCAAGACCGGACGGGTCTACGGCGACCTTATGACCCTGCTGACCATGATGAAGTCCCTCCCCCTGGCCTACAACAAGGATATGCAGGAGGACAAGGAGGCCATCTTCGATGCCATTGACACGGTCAAGCTCTGCCTGTCCACCTTCCGGCCCATGCTGGCCACCGCCCGGGTGCTGAAGGACAATATGCGGAACGCCGCCGCCAAAGGCTTCATCAACGCCACCGACTGCGCCGACTACCTGACCAAAAAGGGCGTGCCCTTCCGGGACGCCTACAAGATCACCGGCACACTCGTAGGCATCTGCGTCGACAGGGGGCTGACACTGGAAACCCTGCCGCTGGATCAGTACAAGGCCCTTTCTCCTGTTTTTGAGGAGGATGTGTACAAGGCCATCGACCTGACCGCCTGCGCCATGACCCGTTCCTCGCTGGGCGGGCCCGCAAAGGAGCAGGTGCTGGAGCAGATTGAAGCGGCGGAGAAAGTGTTTGGGGAAGAGTGAGTGAAGCAGAAAAGCTGACAAATAAATGAGTGAGGACGGCATCGAGCCGTCCCCACCCATGCAAGCCCCCCCTTAATAGGCTTCTCGCGCTCTCCTGATTTTTAGATGGAATAGAGTATTTCGCGCTCTGCGGAGCGCGACCAGGGGCTCCGCCCCGGCCCCGCAAGGGGCAAGCCCCTTGACCCGTAATCCTTGGCAACACAAAGAAAACGCTTTCCTGATTCGAACAGTCTTTATCAGCAAGTCCATCGTCCCCATTTTCGGAGGGAGAAAGAGAATATGAAAACCAAAGTCTTTATTGACGGCCGGGAGGGTACCACCGGCCTGCAGATTTATGACCGGCTGTCCGGCCGGACCGACATCGAGCTGCTGCAGATCGACGAGGACAAGCGCAAGGATCCCGACGAGCGGCGAAAATTTCTCAACGCCGCCGACATCGTCTTTCTCTGCCTGCCCGACGCGGCGGCCAGAGAGGCCGTGGCGCTGATCGACCCGGACAACGACCACACCGCCGTCATCGACGCCTCCACCGCCCACCGGGTGGCTCCCGGCTGGGTGTACGGCTTCCCCGAGCTCACCGGTCAGCGGGAGAAAATCGCGTCCGCCAGACGGATCGCCAACCCCGGCTGCTACGCCACCGGCTTTATCAGTCTGATCCGCCCGCTGGTGGAGAAGGGAATGCTCTCCCCCGACGCCCTGCTGACGGTACACGCCCTGTCCGGCTACACCGGCGCGGGCAAAAAGGCCATCGCCCAGTACGGTGACCCCGGCCGGGATCCCGAGCTGGATTCCCCCCGCCACTACGGCCTCGGCCTGACCCACAAGCATCTGCCCGAGATGGCGGCCATTTCCGGCCTCACCCACAAGCCCATCTTCGCCCCCATGATCTGCGATTACCCTCAGGGCATGGTGGTGGCGGTGTCGCTGTTCCTCTCCCAGCTGGAAAAGGAGATGACCAAAGACGACCTCCGCGCCCTTTACGAGGACTACTACGCCGGCTCCCCTCTGATCTCGATCCGACCCGCCGACGCCCCGTCCTGCGGCTTTCTGGGGGCCAACAATCTGGCCGGCTTTGACGGCCTGCAGATCTTCGTCTGCGGAAACGATGAGCAGGTCATCCTGCTGAGCCGTCTGGACAATCTGGGCAAGGGCGCTTCCGGCGCCGCCGTCCAGAACATGAACCTGCTGATGGGATGCCCCGAGGAGACGGGACTGCAGCTGTAATTCCCCATACGGAAAATAAAGGAGCAATCAACATGAAACTGGTACAGTTTGAAGGCCTTGCCTTCGTCCCCGGCGGCGTCACCGCCCCCAAAGGCTTCAAGGCTGCCGGCATCCACTGCGGCATCCGGCAGGGCAAACAGAAAAAGGATCTGGGCCTGCTGACCGCCGGAAAGCCGGTGCCCGCCGCCGCCGTCTACACCCAGAACAAGGTCAAGGGCGCGCCCATCTATGTGACCCGGGATCATCTGGAAAACGGCTACGCCCAGGCCGTCATCGTCAACAGCGGCATCGCCAACACCTGCAACGCCGATGGCATCGAGAAGGCCGAGGGCATGTGCCACATCACCGCCGAGGCCCTGTCGGTCCGGGACAGCGATGTGCTGGTGGGTTCCACCGGCGTCATCGGCCAGCCCCTTCCGCTGGAACCGGTGGAGGACGGCATGCCCGCCCTGGTCTCCGCTCTGTCCAAAGACGGCGGCAGAGACTTCGCTGAAGCCATCATGACCACCGACACCGTCCGCAAGGAGCTGGCGGTGGAGTTCACCCTGGGCGGCAAGACTGCCCGCATCGGCGGCTGCGCCAAGGGCTCCGGCATGATCCACCCCAACATGGCCACCATGCTCTGCTTCCTGACCACCGACGCCGCCGTTTCCCCCGAGCTGCTGCAGCTGGCCCTCAGACGGGTGGTGGACGACACCTTCAACATGGTCAGCGTGGACGGCGACACCTCCACCAACGACACCTGCTATCTGCTGGCCTCCGGCGAGGCGGGCAATGACCTGATCACCGCCCAGGACGGGGACTTTGACGTCTTCGTCAAC
>JAQXNQ010000056.1 GCA_029098085.1 Oscillospiraceae bacterium | reverse complement strand
GCCCAGCCGGAGCTTCTGTTCGATGTGCCTGCCAGCTGCTTTCTGCCCCAGCCCAAGGTTACCTCGGCGGTGATTCAGCTGAAGGTCCGCACCCAGCGCCCCTGGGACATTGCCGACCGGGAGCTGTTTTTCCGGACCGTGAGAGCCAGCTTTGCCATGCGCCGGAAAAAGCTCTCCAACGGTCTTGCCGCCGGTTTCCCGGAGCTGGGCAAGCAGGGTGCCGAGGAGATTCTGAGCCGCTGCGGTCTTTCCGCCAATGTCCGGGGCGAAACACTGGGCATTCCGGAATTCGCCGCCATCGCCAACGAAATTGCCCGATACCGGGCCTGACAGGAGCACACGCAAGATGATTGAATTTCTGTTTCTGGATCTGGATGACACCATTCTGGATTTCCACAAGGCCGAGCGCATCGCCATTTCCAAAACCTTTCAGGCCTTCGGTCTGGAGCCCACGGAGGCGGTGCTGGATCGCTACCATGTCATCAACCGGCAGCACTGGGAACGGCTGGAAAAGGGTGAGCTGACCCGGGAGCAGGTGCTGCAGGGCCGCTTTGAGGTGCTCTTCCGGGAAATGGGCCGCAGGGCAGATGCCGCCGCCATCGCCCGAACCTACGAGCACAATCTGTCCATCGGCCATTACTTTCTGCCCGGCGCCCGGGAGGCGCTGGACGCTCTTGGAAAGCACTGCCGGCTGTATCTGGCCAGCAACGGCACCGCCTCGGTGCAGCAGGGGCGGCTCACCAGCGCGGGGCTGTACCCGGTATTTGAAAAGGTGTTTGTCTCTCAGGAGCTGGGCTTCAACAAACCTTCCATTGAATTTTTCAACGCCTGTACCCGGCAGATCCCCGGCTACGACCCCAAAAAGGCCATGATGGTGGGCGACAGCCTCACCTCCGACATTCAGGGCGGCATCAACGCCGGTATGGCTACCTGCTGGGTCAACCCCACCCACGCCCCCGGCCGTCCCGATATCCGGCCCAATTATGAGATCGGCGCTCTGTCTGAGCTGGAGGGACTGCTGATAAAAGAAAAGCTTCTGTAAAAGCATTATCCGATGAGGACGACCGACAGATCGTTTACATTGGTGCCCGTGGCGCCGGTCCGGATCAGACCGCCGCAGCGCAGCAGGGCATGATAGGAGTCGTTCTCCTGCAGCACATCGGCAATGCGGATGCCCTGCGCTTTCAGCACCTCCTCCGTGTCGCCGTCCACATAACCGCCGGCGGCATCTGTGGGGCCGTCGGTACCATCGGAGCCGATTGAGAAAATCGCGGTGTTGGGAAGCCCGGAAATGCCGGGAGCTGCCGCCAGCGCCAGCTCCTGATTGCGTCCGCCAAGGCCGCTGCCGGTGAGCCGCACCACCGTCTCACCCCCGGCAACAAAGGCCATTTTTCTGCCGTCGCCCACATGGGTCCTGGCAATGCTCGCCAGAAAGGCACCGGCTTCCTTTGCCTGACAGGTCAGGCAGTCGGTCAGGAAAATGGTTTCATAGCCAAGCTCTTTGCTTTTTTCCAGCGCTGCGCCGCACAGCTGCCGAATATCACCGCATACATGGCATTCCGTTTCGCCCAGACTTTTGGGTGTTTCCATCCGCAGAAGCCTGGCGGCCTTTTCCGACAGCTGCAGATCGTAGTTTTCCACCACCTCCAGCGCCTGTTCACAGGTGGAGGTATCCGGAAGGAACGGGCCGGAGGCGATCATATCCAGTCTGTTGCCGATTACATCCGAGAGGATGATGCCGATCACCTTTGCCGGGGCGCATTTTTCCGCAAACCGCCCGCCCTTGACCTGAGAGATCCTTTTCCGGACGGAATTGATCTGCTGAATGTCCGCACCGCAGCGAAGCAGCTGGGCATTGATATCCTGCAGCTCCTGAACCGACAATTCCGAAAGCTCAAACAGCGCCGAGCCGCCTCCGGAAAGCAAAAACAGCACCGTGTCCTCCGGAGTTAGATTTTCCACCATGGCCATCGCCTGCCGGGTACCGGCAAAGGTGTTTTCATCTGGGATCGGATGGCCTGCCTCTACAATATCGAAGCCCGGGAGCGGGCCCTGACTGTGGCCGTATTTTGTCAGGATCAGGCCCCGGGAGATTTGGCTTCCCAAAATGCTGTAGGCCGCCTCGGCCATGCTCCAGGCGGCTTTTCCCACAGAGATTACGATAATCCTTTCCGCGGAAACAGGCGCTTCCTTCAGGCAGCGAATCACCGCGTTTCCCGGCCGAGATGACTCGATGGCGTGATCAATGATGCTGTTGGCATCCTGATACAGTTGACTGTTCATGGCTTTTCCTCCCTGTCATTCTTCGGCATTTGCAGATCCACCGGCACCGGCCGGCGGATGGTCATGGAGCCGGGGGTGACACAGCAGTCCACTGCCAGAACCTGAACGCCGTTTGCAGCCGCCTCCCGCAGAGCTCTGCCAAAGGCCGGGTCCCGAAGGTCATTGGGGTGCAGGTATTTTACATCCGCCATTTGAATGACAAACAGCACATAGGCGCCGTCCCCCGCCTGCGCCGCCCGCTGAAGACCCCGCAGGTGCCTGGTGCCCCGCTCTGTGGGCGCATCGGGAAAGGCGCAGACGCCGTCCGTTTCCAGCGTCACGCCCTTCACCTCCAGATAGCACCTGCGGCCATCCCGGAGGAAGGAAAAATCGAAGCGGGAATCTCCGTGCACCGTCTCCGGCTTCAGCTGGGAGATGTCC
>JAQXNQ010000055.1 GCA_029098085.1 Oscillospiraceae bacterium | reverse complement strand
TACAGCTGCGGCGAGGGCCTGCCCGACCTGCTGGATCAGATGGAGATGCGGGGCATCCTGCCCAAGACCGTCCTCTACTCCCTCTCCCCCTGCGACAGCGAGATGATCGGCTCGGTCATCGGCGCTTTCCAGGGTGAGGGCATCGGCTGCAAGGTGCAGCTGGGTGCGGGCTGGTGGTTCAACGACACCAAGACTGGCATGATCAAGCAGCTGACCGACTACGCCAACCTGTCGGTGCTGGGCAACTTCATCGGCATGCTGACCGACTCCCGCAGCTACCTGTCCTACACCCGCCACGAATATTTCCGCCGCATCCTCTGCGAGCTGATCGGCGGCTGGGTGGAAAACGGCGAGTACCCCGCCGACATGGAGACCCTGGGCAGGATGGTGCAGGATATTTCCTACAACAACACGATGAACTACTTCGGCTTTTGAGTAAAGTCTGAAACGAAAAGCTCCCGCTGTCCATTTGGGCGGCGGGAGCTTTTTGCCGCTTCTGAAGCAAGATGGCGGATATTTTCGGAAATTTCCTGTAAAGCCGGTTTTCCCCTTGACAAACAGGTCGACTAATAGTAGAATAAAGCTAGTCTACAATCAGTAGAACAGAGTGGGAGGTCTATCCATGGAAGAAATCAGACTTGGCGCAGTGGAAAGCCGCTTTGCCGACATCATCTGGCAAAATGAGCCGATTCTCTCCAGTCAGCTGGCCAGGCTGGCCGGACAGCAGCTGGGCTGGAAAAAATCCACCGCATACACCATCCTTCGGCGGCTCTGCGACCGGGGCATCTTTCAGAATGACAGCGGCACGGTCACCTCCCTGATCTCCAAAGAGGATTTTTTCGCCCTGCAGAGCGAGAAATTTGTGGACGAAACCTTTGGCGGCTCCCTGCCGGCCTTTGTCGCCGCCTTCGGCAGACGGAAAAAGCTGTCCGACAGCGAGCTGGAGCAGCTGCAGCAGATGATCCGACAGATGAGGGGGTGACGGCATGCTGGACGGAATTTTCCTGCGGGTGCTGGAGATGAGCCTGACCGGCAGCATCGTGATTCTGGCGGTGTGTCTTGCGCGGCTGCTGCTGAAAAGAGCGCCGAAGCTTTTCTCCTACGCCCTCTGGGCAGTGGTACTGATCCGGCTGCTCTGTCCGGTCTCCATGGAAGCGCCGGTCAGCCTTGTCCCCCGAACCGAACCGGCTCCCTATACCCTGTCCGGTCAGCTCATCTCTGCTCCGGATGCGGCGGAGGCGGCCTACCGGACTGTGGGGGACGTTCTGAACGGTGATCTGGGGCCGCAGCACATCCGCACCACCGAAACGGACGCGTCCGGACTGCCGGAATATGTGACCGCCGACTGGTGGGAGATCTGGATTCTGACCGGGCAGTATATCTGGGCGGCCGGTGCGGCTGTCATGGTACTCTGCGGCCTGACCGCCTGGAAAAAGCTGCGGAAAAAACTGGTCGGCGCGATCCTGCTGCGGGACAATATCTGGCTGGCTGACGGCATTTCTTCCCCCTTTGTGCTGGGGGTGTTCCGGCCCCGGGTTTATCTGCCGTCGGGGTTAAGCAAGCAGGAGCAGGCTTACATGCTCCTCCACGAACAGCACCACATCCGGCGGCTGGATCATCTGACCCGGCTGCTGGCCTATGCCGCCCTTTGCCTTCACTGGTTTAGTCCCTTTTGCTGGCTGGCATTTTCTCTGTCCGAAAGGGATATGGAAATGAGCTGCGACGAGGCTGTGCTCCGAAAAATGGGGCCGGGAATCCGGGCGGATTACGCGGCCTCTTTGCTGCGGCTGGCTGCCGGAGGGCGGATCGCCGCAGCACCCCTGGCTTTTGGTGAGGGGGATCCCAAGGGGCGGATCAAAAACCTGGCCCGCTGGAAAAAACCGACGGTCTGGGCCGCCGCAGCGGCGGCGTTGCTCTGCGCCGGGCTGGCAGTTTGTCTGCTGACCGACCCTCTTCCGCTCCGGGACACTCTGCAGCTGACTGAAGCGGGGAGCACCGGTGGACGCACCCATTCCGCCGTCTTTTCCACCGATCTTGGCCATCAGGTCACCGGTGTCACCCTCACTGCCGAGCAATGGAGAGACGGTGACGGTGTCCGGAAAGCGCCGCTGACCCTGACTCAATATGCCGAAGAGCTCCGGATTTCGATGAGCCTGCGCTATGAGGAGCAGCGCCCCGTCGGTGTGGATGTGCAGCTGAGCACCGATCTGTACGGCGGCAGCCAGCTTTGCTATTTTCCCTTTCCCGGCGGACTGGATGTCCGGGGCTGGTCCTTTACCTCCTACGAAGAAGGGGAAAAGCTGAAACTCAGCCCCGGCGGCAGCAAGATTCTCGCCGCCCTGGCCTTTGACGTCGGCGGAGGCGTCCGGGTGGTGGATTGCGAAAGTTTGGTCAGCGAACCGGAGCGGCTAAAAGAGGCCGGATATATGATCGTCATCCGGGCGGAGTTTGAAGATTGAGAACTCCTTTCCCAGCAGAAACAAAACCTGCATAAGAGAAAAGAGCGATGCTGCGGCACCGCTCTTTTTTACGCTCTCCATCAAATTTATTCGCTCATCAGAGACAGTTTATACCTGCTCCCCTTCTCCGTCTTCCCGCAGGGCGCAAACCCCAGAGCGGTAAAACACTTCTGCGAGGCGGGGTTCCAGTCGTAAATCTCCTCCACATACAGGGCATCATAGCCCA
>JAQXNQ010000054.1 GCA_029098085.1 Oscillospiraceae bacterium | reverse complement strand
ATCCCGGATGATGCGGATCTGCTTCCTCTGCGCCGGACAGTACGCCCCCTACAGCAAGTGGTTCGGCACCGCCTTTTCCCGGCTGCCGCTGCCGCTGGGGCTGCTGGAGTCGTTGTCCGACGCCATGACTGCCCGGCATTTCCCTGACCGGGAGGCCGCGCTGGTGCGGGCGCAGCTGCTGACGGCGGAGCTGCAGAACCAGACCATCTTCGGCGCCGAGCTGACCCGGGAGCGGTACTTCAGCCGCCCGATGCTGGTGGTGCATCCCGAGCGGATGGCCGAGGGGCTGATGCAGCGGCTGGCCGGCTCTCCGCTGGAAAAGCTGCCCCTCTGCGGCGGCCTGTCCGAAGTGGAAAATATGACCGCCCTCTGGGACAATCCGAAAAACCGCCCGGCCGCCGCGGCCTTTTACCGCTCGCTGGCCGGGGTCGGCAAATGATGGATGGGAACGGTTCATTTTTCGCAGCTTTTCACTCTTCGCTATTCACTACATAAGGGGCATGATCATGGGCAAACGGGCGCTGAGCCTTTTGCTGACCCTGTTTTTGCTGCTGTCCGTTCTGGCGGGCTGCGGACGGGTCAGTCAGGATTTTTATTATGATATTGAAACGGCGCCGGTCAATCTGGATCCCCAGTCGGCATCGGATTACTCCTCCCAGCTGGTGATCGCCAGCCTGTTTGAAGGGCTGATGCGGGTGGGGGAGGACGGCGGACTGGAGCCGGCGGCTGCCGAGCGGTATATGGTCAGCAACAACGGCCTGACCTACCGCTTCTTCCTGCGGGAGGACGGCGCCTGGTCGGACGGCACGCCGGTGACGGCCCATGATTTTGTCTACGCCTTCCAGAGGCTATTCAATCCGGATACCAATGCGCCGCTGGTCAGTCAGTTCTTCTGCCTGGAAAACGGGGAAGAGGTGCTGGCTGAGACCCTGTCACCCGAAGTGCTGGGGGTGGAGGCCGAGGACGACTACACGCTGGTCTTCCGGCTGGAGACCTACAACTCCAGGTTCCTTTATCTGCTGACCACCGCGCCGGCCATGCCCTGCAGTGAGAGCTTTTTCACCGGCACCCGGGGCAAATATGGTCTTGCTCAGAAGACCATCATGGGCAACGGCCCCTTCTATCTGTCTTCCTGGGAAACGACCGCCCTGAGGTTTAAGCGCAACGCGGAGTACCGGGATGCGTCCATGACTGCCGAGACTGTTCGCCTGAACATTCTGGATAAAATGGAGGACGCCGGCAGCATCCGGCAGCGTTTTCTGGAGGGCAGAACCTCCGCCGCCGCGCTGGACAGCCTCTCCGGATTAGAAGAAGGAATTCACGCCGCTTCCAGTGAGAACACCGCCTGGGGGCTGGCCTTTAATCTGAATCGGGCACCCTTCTCGGAAAAGTCCATCCGGCAGGCGCTGCTGTACAGCATGAGCCTCGGCAGCGGGGAAAGTGCCCTGCCCGAGGGGGCGGAGCGGGCCAAAGCCGTCATTCCCCACAATATCCGGCTAGAGGGCCGCAGCTACCGGGAATCGGCAGGGGACAATCTGCTGCCGGAGCGGGACGCAGAGCAAGCCCTGAGCTGCTGGCGGCAGGGGCTGGAGGCCCTGGGCGAAACCCAGCTTACCGGCCTGTCGGTCATCATACCGGAGGGTGGCGGCCACGAGACGGCCTTTGCCTATCTGGCCCAGGTCTGGCAGCGGGATCTGAGCCTTTACCTGACGGTGGAGGTTTTGCCCGCAGCGGAATACCAGAAGCGGCTGGCATCGGGAGCTTTCGACCTGGCGCTGACCAGCCTCAGCGGCGCTTACAACAGCCCTCACGCGGTGCTGGAGTTGTTTCAGTCTCAGGGCGGCGGCAATTACTGGGGCTTTTCCGACAGTACCTTTGACGCCCTGCTGACCCGGGCGGAAACCGACTCCAACGCGGAGGAGGCCCTGTCCCTTTACCGGCAGGCCGAGCAGCTGCTGATTGAGGAGGCGGCTTTCCTGCCGCTTTACTACCAGTCCGAGTACTTTGTCATGAGCGAATCGGTCACCGGCATCGTCTATGACTTCGACAGCCGGATCGTCAGCTTCCAGTATGGGGTACAAAGCTGATTTTTTGCGGAGAATTTTTCCGAAAAGTATTTACAAAGAAATCTCCCTATGATATACTATAGGAGTTGCCGCATACATGGTCCCGTGGAGTAAGCCCGAACCGGGAATCACCGACCCCCGACTATTGTGCCGGCGAATATTCAGAAAGAGGTGACTTTTCCATGATGAGAAAAGAAGAAAAAACCGAGATTATTGTCAGCAACGCGCTGCACGAGGGCGACACCGGTTCTCCCGAAGTTCAGATCGCCATCCTGACCAGACGGATCAACGACCTGACCGAGCACCTGAAGGCCAACAAGAATGACCACCACAGCCGCCGCGGTCTGCTGAAGATGGTCGGCCGCCGCCGCAACCTGCTCAACTACCTGATGAAGACCGATATCGAGCGGTATCGTACCATCATCGCCAAGCTGGGCATCCGTAAGTAAGTCTTTCACTGCGAGGCAGGCGGGAAACCGTCTGCCTTGTGGTCTATAAATGCCGTGCGCCGGGTTTCGGACGCGCGGCGGATGTTTCACCCGCTTTGGGGCGGTATTGCAGGTGTTTAGCATTAAATCGTACGGCCGGGAGGCCCGGACGCAGGATTTATTGCTAAGCCGCTGCCGCCTCACATTTAAGGAGGTAAATAATGGCACACGAGAAAAAAGTTTTCAAATCCACCTTCGCCGGCAAGGAACTGACCGTTGAGACCGGCCATACCAGCGAGCTGACCAACGGCTCCTGCTGGGTTCGGGTGGGTGACACGGTGGTTATGGCCAACGTAACCGCTTCCGCCAAGCCCCGCGAGGGCGTGGACTTCTTCCCTCTGTCGGTGGACTATGAGGAGAAGCTGTACTCGGTCGGCAAGATCCCCGGTTCCTTCCTGAAGCGGGAAGGCCGCCCCACTGAAAAGGCGACCCTGACCTCCCGCATGATCGACCGCCCCATCCGTCCCATGTTCCCCAAGGACATGAGAAACGATGTTTCGGTGGTGGTCACCGTCCTGTCCTCCGACATCGACAACGCCCCTGAAATTCTCGGCTTCCTGGCCGCTTCCATCGCCATCTCTATTTCTGACATCCCCTTCAACGGCACCATCGCCGCCATGAGCGTGGGCCTGGTGGACGGTGAGATCGTCCTCTACCCCAACACCGCCCAGCGGGCCGTCTCTGACCTGGAGCTGACCGTTGCCGGTTCCATGGACAAGATCGTCATGATCGAAGCTGGTGCCAACGAGGTGCCCAACGATGTGATGCTGAAGGCCATCGCCGCCGGACATGAGGAGATCAAAAAGTTGGTTGCCTTCATCGAGGAGATCAAGGCCGCCATCGGCAGACCCAAGTTTGCCTTCGAGTCCAAGGAAGTGCCCCACGACCTGCTGGACGAGACCCTGGCCGAGTTCGGCGATCAGCTGAAATTCGCTCTGGATACCAACGACAAGAACATCCGTGAGGAGCGTCTGCTGCCCATCAAGGACGCCATCCACGAGAAATACGATCCTACCTACGCCGAGACCGAGCCCACCCTCATCGATGAGCTGATCTACAAGGCACAGAAGGTCATTGTCCGCCGCTGGCTGCTGGACGAGCAGAAGCGCGTGGACGGCCGCGCCATGGACGAGATCCGTCCTCTGGCCGCTGAGGTTGGTCTGCTGCCCCGGGCTCATGGCTCCGGCCTGTTCACCCGTGGTCAGACTCAGGTGCTGAGCGTGGCCACCCTGGGCCCCGTCAGCGATGCCCAGCTGCTGGACGGCATCGACGAGGACGTCGAGAAGAGATACATGCACCACTACAACTTCCCCAGCTACTCGGTGGGCGAGACCCGTCCCTCCAGAGGTCCCGGACGCCGCGAGATCGGCCATGGCGCCCTGGCTGAGAAGGCGCTGGTTCCGGTGCTGCCCTCTGTGGAGGAATTCCCCTATGCCATCCGTGTGGTGTCTGAGGTGCTCTCCTCCAATGGTTCCACCTCTCAGGGCTCCATCTGCGGCTCTACCCTGGCTCTGATGGACGCCGGCGTTCCTCTGAAGGCTCCCGTGGCCGGTATCTCCTGCGGTCTGATCACCGAGGGCGACCGCTGGATGACCATGGTGGACATTCAGGGCCTGGAAGACTTCTACGGCGACATGGACTTCAAGGTGGGCGGCACCAAGAAAGGCATCACCGCCATTCAGGTGGACATCAAGATCGACGGCCTGACCATGGATATTATTGCGGAAGCTTTTGAGAAAACAGAAAAAGCAAGAAAATATATTCTCGATGAAATCATACTCAAAGCCATTCCCGCGCCCCGTGATCATGTTTCCAAATATGCTCCCAAACAGCGCTCCACGGTTATCCCGGTTGACAAAATCCGTGATGTGATTGGCAGCGGCGGAAAAGTGATACAGAAAATTTCTGCGGAATG
>JAQXNQ010000053.1 GCA_029098085.1 Oscillospiraceae bacterium | reverse complement strand
GGCAGCACTTTTTTGTATGGGGGGCGTAGATGTTGCAGACTGCGATCTGGATGATATTCGGCGCCGTGTTGGGAGCAGGATGCGGCTGCGGGGCACTTGCCTGGGCCTACCGGCTGCTTCGGAGCCGGAAACGGCAGGAATCCCTGCCCTGCCTGGCGGAGCGGCTCATCGTCCTTGCGGCGGCGGTCTGCGGAGGCGCCATCGGATTTTACAGCAGAGCCTGGCTGCCGATGATATTTGCGCTGGCCCTGCTGACGGTGGGGATCACCGTGGCGGTCCCGGACTGGCTCTGCCGCATCATTCCCAACCCCACGGTCCTGGCGGTGTTCGCGCTGAAGCTCCTTCTCATCGCGGGAGCTCTGCTGGGGATCCCGGGCGTGCCCGCCTTCGGTCTTCTCTCCTCCCTGGGCGGCATGGTGTGCTGCTTCGTGATCTTCTCCCTGCCGGGTCTGATGGGTAAGCAGGTGGGAGCCGGGGATATCAAGCTGGCCGCGGCTGTGGGATTCCTGTTGGGATTCAGCGGCGCCCTCCTTGCCATCGTCTGCATGGGAGTGCTGATGCTGGGCTACTGCATGGTCCAGCAGAGAATGCCGCTGCTGATGTTTCTGAAAACGAATATCCCCATGGGCCCCTTCATTGCGGCGGGTATGGTGATCGCCTACCTGGTTCCCTGCATCACACTGTGAAAGAGCCGGTGTGCCGGCATAAAATAAAAGTGGAAAACAAATTTTTAGGAGGAAAAAACAATGATGAAGTTTCTGAAGGATGAGAACGGACAGGGCATGGTGGAATACGGTCTGATCATCGCGCTGGTTGCGATCATTGCCATCGCTGGCTTGAAGTTCCTGGGGCCCGCTGTCAAGGGCATGTTCGACAGCGCCACCACTGAGCTGGGCGGCACGGTGCCTTCTGGCGAATAAGGCTGCCGCTGCGCTGAGTGGCACGGTGCCTGATGATCCGGCTCCGCCAGGGTCTGTGCATCGATCAAAGCGGGGCGAGCAAAGTCTCGCCCCGCTTTTCCCATCCCCATGAAAGGAGAGGCCATATGCTGAAACGGTTTTTTCGGACAGAAAAAGGGCAGGCCATGGTGGAATTTGCCCTGGTGCTTCCTCTGCTGCTGGCCCTTCTCTGCGGGATCATTGATTTCGGCTGGCTGTATTACAACCAGATCACTTTGAACAATGCCGCCCGGGAGGGCGCCCGCTACGCCGTGGTCCACTATGATCCGACCATGGACTGGAAGGGGGACGCGGAAAACCGCATGCTCACCAGCATGGCCGGCGTCAGCAGCGCGGCGGCCATCGTATCAGATCCCGTGGAACAGCAGATCACCGCGTCGGTGACCGCGACGCCCCGGATCCTGACCGGCTTTACCTCTACCATCCTTGGCAGACAGACCATGGAGCTTCACGCCAGCTGTACCATGCGTCTGGAAAATTAGCCTGTTGTGTGTTCCCGGAAGTCTGACAAATGCATGCTCCGGAGGGAGATAACATGAAAAAGCTGAAGCTGATAGCCCTGCTTGCAGCAGTGGTCGTCGGAGTGGGACTGTATCAGTTCCTGCAGGAAATGAAGAAACCCCAGGAGACCCCCCACACCACCGTGGTGGTGGCCGCCGTTGATATTCCCGAAAACACCCAGATCACGGAGGAAATGGTGACCTTGAAATCCATTTCCAACGACAGTCTTCTGGATCATTATATGCTGGAAACCGACAGCGTCGTCGGCATGGTCATGACCAGCGACGTCTATGCCGGCGAGCAGATCGTCAGAGACCGGCTGGTCCGCATCGGCGAAACGAACGCCGACCGGAATACGCTGGCCTACGCCCTGAAGCCCGGGATGCGGGCTGTGACCATCTTCGTGGATCAGGATACCGGCCTTGCCAACTTCCTGAAGCCCGGAAACCGGGTGGATGTATTGGGGAATTACACCCATGAGGAGACGCGGCCCGTGCTGAACAACGAATCCCAGCTGGAATGGGTCCAGGTGCCTACGTCCCAGATCCTTGTCCAGAATGTTGCGGTCCTTGCGGTGGGCACCACCATGGATAAGAACGGCACCGGGGAATATACCACTGTGACCCTGGAGGTCACACCCCAGGACGCCCTGAATATCAGCGCCGTTGCCTGGTGGGGCAATCTCCGGCTGCTTCCCAGATCTCCGCTGGACGGCGAAATGGCGGAAACGGAGCTTGTCAATCAAAAAACAGTCTACGCCGAAGGCGCGGGAGAGTGATGGCATGATCGGCATTATCCTTGTCAGCAAGCAGGCAAATGTCTGCCGGACTCTGCGGCAGTTCATCGGCACGGATCCGGAGCTGGAGATCATGGCCGAGGTGTCCGGCTCCGATGAGGCGCTGGAAAAGGTGGACCTCCTCAGCCCCAATATCCTGCTGATTAACTCCGGCGGCAGCGATACTGACGCCATCAGCCTCGCGGAGCGGGTGCTCCAGCGGAAGCCCCGCACCTTTGTGATCCTGCTGATGCAGCAGCTGACGCTGGACGGCATGCAGGCCGCCAGCACCGCCGGCTGCCACAACGTCGCGTCTTT
>JAQXNQ010000052.1 GCA_029098085.1 Oscillospiraceae bacterium | reverse complement strand
CGGTGACGATCTCATCCACATATTTCTGACAGATCTCATAGGTCAGGTCGCCGGGATGCTTGACGGCGATGCCGTCGGCAAAGGTGGAAACGCTGTCCAGGGTCAGCTGCTGATGCTCCTTGACCGAGCGGTACATGCTGGGTGCGCCCTGAGCCTGCACGCCGTAAACCTTGATTTTCGGATTCAAGCTCTTGACCGCGTAGGCCACGCCGGAGATCAATCCGCCGCCGCCGATGGGAACGATGACCGCGTCCAGATTGTCCAGCTGGTTCAGCAGCTCCAGACCGATGGTGCCCTGACCGGCGATGACGTCCTCATCGTCGTAGGGATGGATGAAGGTGCTGCCCTGCTCCTTCTGCAGCTGGATGGCCCTGGCGTAGGCATCGTCATAGACGCCCTTGACCAGCACCACCTCGGCGCCGTAGCTCTTGGTGGCCTCCACCTTGGAGATGGGCGCGCCCTCGGGGATGCAGATCTGGGCCTTGATGCCGTTTTCCCGGGCAGCCAGCGCCACGCCCTGAGCATGGTTGCCGGCCGAGCAGGCGATGACGCCGGCGGCTTTCTCCTCGGGAGAAAGCTGGGACATCTTGAAGTAGGCGCCCCGCACCTTGAAGGAACCGGTTACCTGCAGGTTTTCCGGCTTCAGGTAGAGCTCGCAGTCGGGATTCAACAGCGGTGCGTAGACCGGTTCGGTGGTGTGCAGCACATTTTTCAGCACAAAGGAAGCCTGATAGATTTTGTCAAGGGTCAGCATGACGGATTCTCCTCCTTAAAGTTCCGTCGGTCCGACGGGCCGGCGTTTTCTCTCTATACGATCAGATGGACATGGCCATGGCGCCGGTGCGCAGCAGCTGCTTGATGCCGAAGGGCTTGCAGAGGTTGACGAAGGAACTCAGCGTCCGGGGACTGGCGGTCAGCTCCAGCACCATGCTGTCGGCGGATACGTTCAGCACGTTGGCGTGGAAAACGTTGGCCAGGGCTACCAGCTGGGCGTCGGTCTCCTCGGTGCGGGTGACCTTGAGCATCAGGTGCTCCCGCAGGACGATGTTGTCCGGATCCAGAATCTCCACCTCCAGCACATCGTGGAGCTTGCTCACCTGCTTCTCCACCTGGCGCACCACGTTGGCGTCGCCCCGCACGACGATGATCAGGTGGGAAAACTCGGAATCCACATCCTGCGCCGCCACGGTGCTGAGGATGTTGTAGAACCGGCGGCTGAACAGGCCGGTGATCCGCTGCAGAATGCCGGTATTGTTGCGGGTGGTGATCAAAAGGTAATTGTCGCGTTCCATCTCGCTGCTCCTCCCTTACATTTCCAGAATGGGATCTTCCACCGAGGCGCCGGCCGGCACCATGGGCAGAACGTTGATATCCCGGTCGATGTGGCAGTTGATCAGCACCGGCTGTCGCAGGGCCAGTGCCGCCTCCAGCACCGGACGGATCTCCTCCCGGCTGGAGATGGTCATGGCCTTGACGCCGTAAGCCTCGGCCAGCAGCTCATAGTTGGTGGGCTTGTCCAGGGTGGTCTGGGAGAAGCGGTTGTCATAGAACAGCTTCTGCCACTGACGCACCATGCCCAGCACCTCGTTGTTGAAGATCAGCTCGATGATGGGGATGTTGTATTTGGCGGCAGTGGAAAGCTCGTTGGCGTTCATATGGAAGCTGCCGTCACCGGCGATGTTGACCACCTGCTTATCGGGCAGCGCCACCTGCGCGCCCAGCGAAGCGCCCAGGCCGTAGCCCATGGTGCCCAGGCCGCCGGAGGTCAGCAGCTGACGGGGATGGCGGAAGGTGTAGTACTGGGCGGCCCACATCTGATGCTGGCCCACCTCGGTAGTCAGGATGGCCTCGCCGCCGGTCAGGTCGCAGAGGGTCTCCAGCACCTCCTTGGGGGTGATGCCATTGGGGTTGTCGGTGTGCTGGGTCAGGGGATACTGCTGCTTCCAGCAGGCGATCTGTCCCATCCACATGGGATGACGGGCAGCGGGGAGCTTTTCCAGCAGCGCCCGGAGAACCTCCTTGGCGTCGCCCTTGAGCCGCACCTCCACGTTGACGTTTTTATTGAACTCGGCGGCGTCGATGTCGATCTGGATCACCGGGAATTTCTGGGCAAACAGACCGGTGTTGCAGGTGACCCGGTCGGAGAACCGGGTGCCCACGGCAATCATCAGGTCGCAGTTTTTGATGGCTTCCGAAGCGGTTTTGGTGCCGTGCATGCCCAGCATGCCGATGTAGCGGGGGCTCTGCTGGTCAAAGCCGCCCTGGCACATGAGGGAGCAGGACACCGGTGCGTCCGCCCGCTCGGCCAGCTCCCGCAGCTCGGGGGCGGCTTCAGCGGCCAGCACGCCGCCGCCGGCGTAGATGAAGGGGCGCTCGCTCTTTTCGATCATCTCCAGCGCCCGATCCATCCAGTACTGGGGCGGAAGCTCGCTCTGTTCCGGCTCCAGCGGCTTTTCGGGGGTATACTCGCAGCGGGCGCCGGTCACATCCTTGGGGATATCGATGAGGACAGGGCCCTTTCTCCCCTCGTTTGCGATCTGGAAGGCCTCCCGGATCACATGGGCCAGCTCGGTCACGTCCTTGACGATGTAGTTGTGCTTGGTGATGGGCATGGTGATGCCGGTGATGTCCACCTCCTGGAAGCTGTCCAGACCCAGCAGATCCCGGTTGACGTTGCCGGTGATGGCCACCATGGGCACCGAGTCCATATAGGCGGTGGCGATGCCGGTGACCAGATTGGTGGCGCCGGGGCCGGAGGTGGCAATGCAGACGCCCACCTTGCCGCTGGCCCGGGCATAACCGTCGGCCGCGTGGGCGGCTCCCTGTTCGTGGGCGGTCAGCACATGGTTGATCCGGTCGCTGTACCGGTACAGGGCGTCATAAATATTCAGCACCGCACCGCCGGGATAACCGAAGACGGTGTCCACCTGCTGCTCCAGCAGGCATTCCATAATGATTTCAGCACCTGTCAGATTCATATATTTCATCCTTTCCTGAGGCTCTTATACAGACAAAAGAAAAGCTTTCATCTCCCAAAAGAGATGAAAGCTTCCGCTTCCATGGTACCACTCTCATTGCCGCCGCAGCAGCCGCTCATTCCGCGTCAGACAACGCGGCCTCCTGTAACGGGGAGTAAACCGGACGAGCCTACTGGAATTTCAGCTGTCAGCTCAGGGGTGATGGGTCATCCTTCCGCCGCACCGCTTTTCACCAGCCAGCGGCTCTCTGCTCCGGCACAGAAGGAACCGGTCCCCGTCAT
>JAQXNQ010000051.1 GCA_029098085.1 Oscillospiraceae bacterium | reverse complement strand
CTGATTGGACTGGTGCTGCTGATTTTTACGCCCCGCACCTGGCTTTGGTACAGCCTTCTGTGGCTCATTGGCCTCGCTTTCGTGTTGGCAGCCTTTCTGTATCTTCCGCTGCTGTATATCAGCTGCTGCTATATTGTGACCGAAGAGTATGTGGAGTATCAGAGCGGCGTCATCTTCTTTACCCGCAGGCGGATGCTCAAATCCTCCATTATGTATGTGACCATCCTGAAAAGCCCTCTTTCACCGCTGCTGAAAACCCGTACCGTGGTCTTCAGCGCCATGGGCGGCAAGCTGATCATCCCCTTCCTTCCTGTTCGGAACGCGGTGGAACTGATGCGGGAGACGGCTCCGAAAAAGCGCGCTTCCGGGGGACAACGCCATGTATGAGACCAGAAGGCAGCACCCGCTGGCGGTGGTTCATGCCTTTTACAACTACATCATCCTGCTGGTGCTGCCTCTGCTGCGTTCCCTGACCCTGCTCCGGGGCGGCGTGCTGGCCTGGGTGCAGGGCGTCTGGCAGGACGCTCTGGTTCTGGTCTGCATTCTGCTGTTCGGTTATCTGCGCTGGCGCATGAATGTCTACCGGATTGCAGACGGCGGCATGGTGTTTCAGGAAGGGGTTCTGTTCCGCCGCAGCCGGTATATCGGCTGTGATCGGGTGGCATCCGTGACCATTGAACACCCTTTTTATCTTCGCCCCTTCCATGTGGTGCGGCTCCGGCTGGAGACCGACGCAGGCAGCAGAAAGGAACCGGATGTCAGTCTGCTGCTGCGGCAGGATGCCGCCGAGGAAATCGCCGCTGCGGTGGGCAGCGTGCTGGAGCAGAAAAGGCTGGTGCGGACCTATACCCCCAATTCCTGGTCGGTGGCGTTTCTGTCGCTGATCACCTCCGACTCGCTGACCGGTGTGCTGTTTGCCTCCACCCTGATCTCCCAGACCGGCCGGCTGCTGGGTCAGGAAGCGGAGGAACGGCTGATTACCGGCCTGACCCGGCTGATGCAGGTCCTGGCCTTCGGACTGCCGCCTCTGGCTGCGGTGCTTGCCATGACGCTGCTGGGCGGCTGGCTGCTGGATTTCGTCAAGAACCTGATCCGGCATCTGGGCTTTACCGCCACCCGGGACGGGGAGCGGCTGCAGGTGCGGGTGGGCGTCCTGACGGTCCGGGAATACGGCCTGTCGGTGGAAAAGATCAATTATCTCCAGCTGCGGCAGAGTCTGCTGACCCGTCTGCTGGGGTATTGCTCGGTGATGATCAACTGTACCGGCTACGGCAAGGAAAAGAACGAGCTGGCTGTGCTGCTGCCTGCGGCGGATCAGCGGGAGGTGCGCCGGGGACTGCGGATGATTCTGCCTGAGATTCGTCCTTCCCACGGAGGCTGTCATCCCACGCTCCGCACGCTGACCCGTTTCCTGATACCGCCTCTGACGGCTTTGGGCGTGATTCTGCTGGTGCTGGCAGTGGGCTGGTACTTCCTTCCCGGCCTTCATCAGCTGCTCTTTTTCCTGGGGCTCATGGCGATTCTGCCGGCGCTCTGGTGGCTGCTTGTCAAGATCGCGGCCTTCCGGTTTGTGGGACTGGAGGTGAAGGGCAGTACCTGCACCTTTCACACGGTTTTCGGGTATGCGTTTTATACCACTTCAGCGCCCAAAGCCAAGATTGCGCTGGCAGAGACCCGGCAATCGCTGTTTCAGCGTATGTCCGGCTGCTGCGATGTGGTGATCCGCCTTCGCTCCGAAAAGGGTCGGAGAATTGTGGTTCAGAATATTCCACAGGGGGAAGCGGAAAACTTTCTCCGGGAATTTTCCGGCTGACCGGTGCGAATAAGCAGCCGCTGCACGGTTTTCCTCTGAAGAAATCCTGTCAGAAGCGCATACCGAAGCCTCTCGGATTTTCTCCGGTTGTTGCGGGTAAATTGTAAACTTTCAATGAACAGTGAAAAATCGGCTTCCTGAGATGCCAAAAATGGTTGCAAAAATCTCGGGAAGCCGTTATAATCAATAGTGTGGTGGTGAATTAGGGTGAAAAAGGGTTAAAAATCCCTTAAAAACCAGTGAATAGCCCAGCAAAGGGGTGACGGGGAATGCTGATCGGAGAATATCCGTGTGCAATAGATAATATAAAAGGGCGTTTGAATTTCCCCGCCAAGCTCCGCGAAGACATGGGCGAACGGTTCATTCTCTGCCGCGGCAACGGCGACCGCTGCATCAACGCCTATTCGCTTGAGGCGTTTGAGCAGCTGTCAGAGAAACTCAGGCAGTATCCGGTTTCCCAGGCCAAGATGCTGCGCCGCTACCTGTTTTCCGGGGCCGCCGAGGCCGAGCCGGACAAGCAGGGGCGGATCGTGATCCCGCAGAACCTTCGGGAGTTCGCAGGGCTCACAAAGGATGTAGTGGTCATCGGCGCAGATGACCACTGTGAGATCTGGGACAAGGCGGAGTGGGATTTCCTCAATGCGAGAATGGAGGTTTCCGCCGTCAACCAGCTGATGACCGATATCGGCTTTTAATCTGAACCCTGTGCGGAGGAGGCGCTTCCAATGGAATTTTCCCATATTCCGGTGATGCTGGAAGAATGCCTGGAGGGTCTCCGCATCGATCCGGAGGGCGTTTATGTGGACGGAACGGCCGGAGGCGCCGGTCATTCCCGGGAGATTGCCCGGCGGCTGACTGCGGGAAGGCTGATCGCTCTGGATCAGGATCCGGACGCGGTGGCCATTGCCCGGGAGCGGCTTTCCCCCTTTCCCTGTGCCCAGGTCATCCACACGAACTTCCGCAACATGAGCGCTGCGCTGACCCAGGCCGGTGTGGAGGGTGCCGACGGCGTCCTGCTGGATCTGGGGGTTTCGTCCCATCAGCTGGATACGGCAGAGCGGGGGTTCTCCTATCTGAAGGACGCACCGCTGGACATGCGGATGGCTCAGGAGGGTGTCAGCGCCGCCGATCTGGTGGCATCGGCGCCGGAGGAAGAGTTGGCCCGCATCCTGTGGGAGTACGGCGAAGAGCGGTACTCCAGGAGCATCGCCCGGGCGATTGTCCGTCAGCGGGAGAAGGAGCCCATTCAGACCACCCTTCAGCTGGCGGAGGTGATCAAATCCGCCATGCCTGCTGCGGCGAAACGGGACAAGAATCCCTGCAAGCGCTCCTTTCAGGCGCTGCGGATCGCCGTCAATTCCGAACTGGACGCCCTCTCTCAGGGCATAGATGAAGCCTTTTCCATCCTGAATCCCGGCGGGAGGCTGGTGATTATCACCTTCCATTCGCTGGAGGACCGGATGGTCAAACAGAAATTTGCCGAGCTGTGCAGGGGTTGTACCTGTCCGCCGGAGTTTCCGATCTGTGTCTGCGGGAAAAAGCCCCGCGCCAGACTGATCAGCAGAAAGCCCATTCTCCCCTCTGAAGAGGAGCTTGCCCATAACCGGCGCAGTCAGAGCGCCAAGCTTCGCATTATCGAAAAACTGTAAAGGAGCCCGATGCCGTCATGCAGCAAAGCAGTGCAGTAAGAAAACCTCAATATGATTTGGAACGCTTTGAGCAGCATACTCCGGCGATTACCCGTGTTCCTAAAAAAGAACACATCATCCATCCTGTCAAGATCCTTTTCGCGGCCGTTTTACTGGTGGGCATGATCTCGGTCATGCTGTACGGACGGGTGCAGATCACCGAGCTGGGCCAGCAGATCAACGCGGTCACGGCGCAGCTGGATGAGCTCAACAGTGAAAAGGTGCGGATGGAAACCGAGATGGAGGGCATGATGTCCCTGAAGGCTGTCGAGGAGATCAGCGTCGGCGAGTACGGCATGGTCAAACCGGACGCCAGCCAGGTGACCTACCTTCAGGTGCAGCAGAACCGGGTCGAGGCGGCTGATACGGAAGAGACCTGGCTGGAAAAGGCCCTGAGCTTTCTGGAAAAGCTGGGCATCAGCTTCTGAAGCGGTCTGCACAGGTATAACCAGCCTGGAAACTCAATATGATGACAATGGAGGTTGAGATGGTAAGTCTTAACCTTTTGTTGTTATTGGAACGGAATTCTCCAATATTTGACAGCGATTGTTCTGCCGGAAAGGATAAGGGTAGCGTCCATGGCCAATCATTCTGAACACTCTCCAAAGCGAAAACCTCTTTCCATGATGGCCCGGCTGGTGCTGCTGGTCTGTCCCGTTCTGCTGATTGGACTGGGATGGGTGCTGTATAACCTCTTCAAGTGGTCTGTGCTGGAGGGAGATGTCATGAAGGCTCGGGCTGCCAATCAGCAGCTCAGCGATGTGGAGATTCCCGCCAACCGCGGCACCATCTACGATTCTAATATGAATATTCTGGCCCAGAGCGCCACCGTCTGGAACGTGGTCATTGACCCGGCTGCCATTCAGCGGCAGCTGGAGGATGATCATCCCGATTCGGTGACCGCGCAGGACAGAGCCCGTAATGAGATGGCCGCCAAACTGGCCGAACTGCTGGATGTGACCCAGGAGTCCGTGCTCAGTCACATAAGCCATACCGACAAGAATTACCGCTGCATCGCCGAAAAGGTGGAAAAGCCGGTGATTGATGAGCTGCTGACGTTGATTAAAGAGGAAAAATACGGCGGTATTTCCACCGAGGTCAACACCAAGCGCTACTATCCCTATGGAAATCTGGCCTGCCATGTCATCGGCTTTACCACACGGGACAATCAGGGTGCTTACGGTCTGGAGGCCAAGTACAACAGCGTTCTGTCCGGCACGCCGGGACGGAAAATCACCGCCAAGGACGCACTGGGCGATGCGCTGCCCACGACCTATGAGAAATCCTATGAGGCCACCGAGGGCAACAGCATCGTCACCACCATTGATCAGATGATCCAGCACTACATCGAAAAGAATCTGGACGCGACCATGGCACAGTACAATCCGGATCAGGGCGCGGCGATCATCGTCATGGATGTGAACACCGGCGGCATTCTGGGCATGGCCTCCCGGCCGGATTATGACCTGAACAATCCCCAGTATATTTATGACGATGATACCCGTGTCCTGCTCGAGTCCATCGCGGATGAGGAAGAGCGGAAGGAGGCCCTTTCCACTGCGCGGGAAAATCAGTGGCGGAACAAGACCATCACCGACACCTACGAACCCGGCTCCGTTTTCAAGACCGTCACGGCCTCCGCGGCGCTGGAAGAGGGAACCGCCACGCTGAATTCCACCTATTACTGCGGCGGCGCCGTGCAGTTTCCCGGTCTGGATAAGCCCATCAAATGCCACAAGACCTCTGGTCACGGCCTGCTGGACTTTACCGGCGCACTGGTCAATTCCTGCAACCCGGCTTTCATCGCCATTGGTCAGAGCCTGGGGCAGGAGCGGTTCTTCAAGTATTATGAGGCCTTCGGCCTTACCGAAAAGACCGGCATCGACCTGCCTGCCGAGAACATCGGCAGCTATTACGACGCTTCCATGAGCGATATCTCATTGGCCTCCTGCTCCTTCGGCCAGTCCAATACCGTGACGCCGCTGCAGATGCTGACGGCAGCCGTGGCGACCATCAATGGCGGCTATCTGCTGACCCCCCATATCGTGGACCGGGTGGTGGACTCCAACGGCAATACGGTGGAGGAGTACGGCACGCAGGTGCGTCGGCAGGTCATTTCGGAGGAAACCTCGGTGATCATGCGCAGCGCGCTGGAGCAGGTGGTTTCCCATAACGGCGGCACCAACGCCTATGTAAAGGGCTACCGTATCGGCGGCAAGTCCGGTACCGCTCAGAAGCTGACCGATACCACCGACACCAAGCGTGTCTTTTCCTATTTCGTGTTCGCTCCGGCAGATGATCCTCAGGTGGCCGCTCTGGTGCTGGTGGATGAGCCTACCGAAGGCGATACCAGCTATGCCAATGTGGTGGTCGGCCCGCTGGCCTCCGCTGTCATGAAGGATATTCTTCCCTATCTGGGCATTCTGCCCACCTACAGCGAGGAGGAGCTGGCGGATCAGGAGGTTTCGGTTCCCTCCGGTCTGTATGGACTGGATCCCGCCACCGCCACTTCCAAGCTGGGCATCCGCGGCCTGAACGGATATGTGGTGGGCAACGGCAAGGAGGTCGTGGGGGTTTACCCCGATCAGGGCACCCGCGTCCCGCAGGAGAGCACCATTGTTCTGTACACCGAGTCCGGCGAGCCCAGTATGGTCACCGTGCCCAGTGTGGTGGGCATGACGCCTTCCCAGGCCAACAAGACCCTGGGCAGCGTGGGACTGAATATCCGCATCAGCGGCGGCGCCGCCAACAACAAGCGCTCCAGGGTGGCTTCTCAGGATGTGGAGGCCGGTACCGAGGTGCAGCGCGGTACGCTGGTGACGGTGGAATGCCTGATTTCGGGCGAAGACGGCGAATAAGCCTTTGAAGGCTCAACCATAATATAGGAACTGCGGAGCCCTGTCTCCGGAAAGGAAGGATTCAGCTATGCGTCTCAAACAGCTGCTGGAAGGTACCGGCGGAAGCGCCGGATTTGACTGCGAGATTACCGGTATTGTCAACGACTCCCGGAAGGCAGGCCCGGGCAGAGCCTTTGTCTGCATCCGCGGCGCCCAGACCGACGGTCATCGTTTTGCGGCCAAAGCGGCGGAGCAGGGGGCAGCGGCCATCATCTGCGAGGAGGATCTGGGGCTGCCCTGTCAGGTGATCGTGCCGGATACCCATCTGGCCTACGGCCGGATGGCCGCCAATTTCTACGGCAATCCCGCCGGCAGGCTGCGTCTGGTGGGTGTGACGGGTACCAAGGGCAAAACCACCATCACCAACCTGATCAAAACCATTCTGGTTCATTCGGGACAGAAGGTGGGCCTGATCGGCACGGTGCAGAATGAGATCGGCGACGAGATCATTCACGCCGAGAACACCACCCCCGACGCCATGGAGCTGGAATCGCTTTATGCCCGGATGGTGGAGACTGGCTGCAGCTACTGCGTCATGGAGGTTTCCTCCCATGCGCTGGATCAGCACCGGATCGGCGACAGTCACTATGAAACCGCCGTCTTTACCAATCTGACCCATGAGCATCTGGACTATCACGGCGACATGGAGCATTACTTCGCCGCCAAGGAGAAGCTGTTTTCCATCTGTGACAGCGCCGTGCTGAATCTGGATGATCCCTACGGCAGACGGCTGGCAGAAACGGTGCAGGTGCCCTTCCTGACCTTTTCGCTGGAGCGGGAGGCGGATCTGACCGCCCGGGATATTGTCTGCCATGCGGACAGCGTGGACTTTGTCCTCTGCGCCAGAGGGGTGGAAAGCCGGCTGCATTTCAACATGCCGGGCCTCTTTTCGGTGAAAAACGCGCTGGCGGCAGCGGGCGCCTGCCTGCAGCTGGGTGTCTGTCTGGATCATATCATCAGCGCCCTTGCATCGGTGCAGGGGGTGCGGGGACGGATTGAGATCATCCCTACCGGCCGGAACTTCACGGTGATCACCGACTATGCCCATTCTCCCGACAGTCTGGAGAACGTCCTTTCCGCATTGAAGGAGACAGTCAAGGGACGGCTGGTGGCGCTGTTCGGCTGCGGCGGCGACCGGGACCGCACCAAGCGGCCGCTGATGGCGGCGGCAGCGGCCCGCCATGCCGACCATCTGATCATCACCTCCGACAATCCCCGCACCGAGGATCCGCAGGCCATCATTGACGAGATTCTGCCGGGACTGGAGGGGTGCCGTATATCCTATGACGTCATTGTGAACCGGCGGGAGGCCATTCACTTTGCCGTGAAGAACGCTCAGCCCGGCGATACCATCGTGCTGGCGGGCAAGGGCCACGAGGATTATCAGATCATCGGCCATGAGAAGTTCCATTTCGATGAAAGAGAGGTCGTGGCGGAGGCCCTGGCCGATATGCAGTGACAGAAAACAGGATGTGTTGACGGAAGGAGGGATCTTCAATGGAAAAAACGAAGCTCGCAAAGGTGGCGGACGTCATTGGCGCCCCCGCTCCGGAGCAGGGGGAGCGGGTTGTGGAACAGGTGGCCGTTTCACTGGATAAGGTTTCCCCGGGATGCCTGTTTTTTGAGCTGCGTCCCGGTGAGGCGCAGCGGGCGCTGGCTCTGGGGGCGGCGGCAGCCGTCTGCCCGGGCAGGGAACAGGGCATGCTCTTTTCCGAAGATCCCATGGAGGCGCTGGAGCGTCTGGCGGCCTGGCACCGGCGGCTGTTTCACACCTGGCTGCTGGCTGTGACCGGCAGCATCGGCAAAACGACGGTCAAGGAAATGACCCACGATGTGCTGGAGACCGAAGGCCGCACCGCCAAAACCCCCTGGAATCTGGATCGGAAGGCGGGGCTGTCTCTGGCGCTGCTGGGGCTGGACTGGGAGGACAAAAACGCCGTGCTGGAGGTGGGTTTTTCCCGTCCCGGCAATATCGGGCGGATGTCCCGGATCATGCGGCCCAGCGCCGCTCTGATCACCTGTGTGGGCACCGGCCATCTGAGCCAGTGCGGCGACCGGCAGACCCTGCTCCGGGAAAAGCTGGCCATCACCGAGGGTATGGGCCCGTCCGCTCCGCTGATCATCAACGGCGATGACGACATGCTGCAGCAGGCCTATGAATTTGTTTCCCAGGAGCTGATTTCCTATGGCGTCGGCAATCCCTCCGCCGATGTGCAGGGTAAAGTCTTACGGGAAAGTCTGGAAGTAACCGAGCTGGAGGTCAGCTATTACGGCAAAAGGCAGCTGCTGCAGGTACCCCTCTGGGGAAAGGCCGGCGTTTACAACGCACTGGCCGCCTTTACAGCGGGTCTGGTGGCGGGGGTGGATCCCGAAACGGCTGCCTGGCGGATTGCACGGTTCCGTCCCGCACCTCACCGGCAGAACATTCTGCACCTGGGTGATATCACCGTGCTGGATGACAGCTGCTCCGCCAGCCCCGAGTCCATGCGGGAAGCCCTGCGGCTGCTGAGCCAGCTGCCCGGCAAACGGCGGATCGCCGTGCTGGGGGAGATGCCGGATCTGGGTGAGACGGCGGAGAACGCCCATCGCGCCATCGGCAGGCGGGCCGCCCAGTGCGGAGTGGATCTGCTCTGCTGTCTGGGGCCCCACGCCGCCTTTACGGCGGAAGGCGCCGACCGGATGCGGGGAGTGCGGGCCCTGACCTTTGCGGACAGTGCGTCGCTGATCACCTATCTGCAGAACGATAAGAAGCCGGGGGACACGGTGCTGGTGAAGGGGGACCGCTGTCAGCGGATGGAGGAGATCATCCGGACGGTCTGGGACCGGGACTCCCTGCGGAAGGAGGAGCAGGTATGACGGCTTTGGCGGCGGTTCTCAGCGCAGCCTTTGCTTTTGGCGCTGCCGCGCTGACGGCCCGTTTCCTGATTCCCCGGCTGCGGGAAAAGGGACTTTCCAAAACGCCGGTTCGTCAGAAGGACGGCATCTTTGTTCCCGGCCTGCCCGCTCCGCCCTTTGGAGGGCTTTCCCTTGCGGCGGGACTGACAGCCGGAGCTCTGGTGGGCGCACTGGTGCTGCTTCTCTCTCAGGGGAATATGCTGTCGGAGCTGTCGGTGACCAGGGGATTCCGGCTGCTGGGCGGTCTGGTGATGGCGCTGCTGATGGGAGCAGTCGGACTGCTGGACGATTATCGGCAGGCGAGGGGGCTGTCCGGCCTTTCCGGTCCAGTGAAGCTGCTGCTGCAGGCGGCGGTGGCCGTCTGCTTTCTGCTGGCGATGCTGCTGTGCGGAGACCGCTCCACCATCCTGATCCTTCCCTTCCTGGGTCAGGCGGATCTGGGGTATGGGTATCATCCCCTCTGTCTGCTGCTGATTCTGGGCGCGGCCGCAGGCGGCGAACGTACGGCATTTTCCGACGGAACGGCCGCCACCTGTGCCATGGTCACCGGCTTTTCGCTGGCTCTGACCGGCGGCGTGCTGGGAAGCGGCCCGGCGGCGGTACTGGGCTTTGCGCTGGCAGGCTGTGCACTGGGCCTGCTGCTGTACAGCTTCCCTCCGGCAAAGCTCCGCTGCGGAAAGGGCGGCGGGATGCTGCTGGGCGGTGCGGCTGCGGCGGCAGCTCTGGGCTGCGGCGTGCCGGTTTTGCTGCTCCCTGCGGCGCTGCCCTGGCTCTGTGAAGGCGTGTACGGCCTAATCCGGCTGTTTGTCTTTGCCCTGACCGGCAAAAAGCTGCAGGCGGAATCCCTGGGAGCCTGGCTGGAGGCACGGGGCCTGTCCGACAAGGGCGTCTCGGGCGTCGGCATGCTGCTGTCCCTGCTGGGATTTGTCCTGACCCTGCTTTGTACCTGGAAGCTTTGATCTGCGGCACTGCCCCATTGGGGCGGGATGCTGTGGAAAGGACGCCGGCCGGCGTTTTTTCCAGAGTCT
>JAQXNQ010000050.1 GCA_029098085.1 Oscillospiraceae bacterium | reverse complement strand
CCTTCACCTCCTTTGATTTTGCGGCAGTTCGGCCGGAGCTGGAGCGGAAAGGGCAGCTGCAGGCCATCCGCAGGGGCGACCAGGTTCGCTGCGGGGACTTTACCTTCACTGTCCTGTTCACCGCCGAAAATCCCTGCAGGGAGAATGCCGGCAACAATGTCTCGGCGGTGTTCCGGGCAGAGGCTCTGGGCAGCAGGATCCTGTTCCCGGGCGATCTGGGCAAAGAGGTACAGCATCATCTGCTGCGCGACCCCGAACAGCTCCGGGCAGAGGTGGTGCAGATGGCTCATCACGGGCAATCCGCCGTGACGAAGGAGTTCTACGCAGCGGTTTCTCCCAGGCTCTGTCTCTGGCCCACGCCGGACTGGCTCTGGCGCAACGATGCGGGCAAGGGCAACGACACCGGCCCCTGGACCACACTGGAAACCCGCCGCTGGATGGAAGAGCTGGGCGTCTGCAGCCATCTGGTCAGCAAGGACGGAAACGGCGTTGTCGCCTTTCCGGGAGAAGGGCGGATTTCCTTCGGACAATGGCCGGAGCACCCATAACAGACACACTGCTCCCACACATGATTCAGGCAGCCTGCTTTGACGGGCTGCCTTTTCTTTTGCGCAGAAGCAAAAAGTTCACAAATTACGGGGTTGACTTTTTATTCTACATCGTATAGAATGAAATCACTACATGATGTAGAATATCTTTTCCGGGTGGATCCGTCCGGAAAAAGGAGTGTTATCCATGCTGCAAAGAATGTCGGAGGCGGAGATGGAGATCATGGAGGTCATCTGGAGCCTTCCTGCCCCCTGCACATCGGCCGAAATTCAAAAAGGACTGCCCGCTGAAAACAGCTGGAAGCCCACCACCCTGCTGACCTTTCTGGCGCGGCTGACCGAAAAAGGACTGCTGGCCGCGGAAAAACGGGGTAAACAGAATCTGTACCGGCCGCTGGTCAGTCGGGAGACCTATCTGGCCCAGGAAACCCGTTCCTTTCTCAGCACGCTGCACGGCGGTTCCCTGCGCAGTTTCATCGCCGCCCTGAACGCCGGTGAAAAGCTGTCGGAGCAGGAGCTCAGCGAGCTGCGGCAATGGCTGGAAAATCAGTGAGGTGACGCCTGTGAAAAACCTGATTCTGATCCTGCTGATCATGGCAGTCTGCGGATGGATGGCTCTGCTGGCAGCTCTGCCCTTTCAGCGAAAAAGCATTCCGGCCCGCATCCGGCTGACAGCCCTGATGATGCCGCTGCTGACGCTGCTGGTTCCCCTGCCCCTCTTTTGCCGCCAGACGGTTCAGCTGCAGCAGGCCGCGATCCGGCAGCCCCTTTCTCTGTCGGCTCATCCGTCCTTGGAGCAAACGTCTCCACTGCCCCGGCCGGGAGTCGTTCCCGCTCCCTCTCCCACACTGCCGGACGGCATCGCCGAAGAGCTGCTGACCGTCCTGTGGGCCATCGGCCTGACTGCCTGTCTGCTGGCACAGCTGTCGGAGGCTCTGACTCTGAACCGGCTGCTGCGGGAACGCAGACCCGTCTCCGGGGAGACGGAAAGCCTGTACCGCACGCTCTGCGCCTCCGCAGGCCTCCGCCGAAACCCCCGGCTGGCTGTCTGCCCTGCCGTGGACACGCCGCTGCTCACCGGCATTCTGAAGCCGGTGATTCTGCTGCCTGATCAGGCTCTCACTGATGAGGAGCTGTCCATGGTACTGCGCCATGAGCTGACCCATTACCGGAAGGGGCACCTGCTGATGCAGGCTCTGACCCGTCTGGCAGCCGCGATCCACTGGTTTCATCCGCTGGGCTGGCTGCTGCTGAAAAAACTGCCGTCTGCCTGTGAAGCCGCCTGTGATGAAGCCCTTGCAGCCACTCTTTCAAAACAGGAACGAAAACAATACGGACTTGTGATTCTGCGCTTTTCCGACGCCCGCGCTTACAGCGGCTGCGCTGCCCTTGCAAGTCCCCGCCAGGATATGGAAAGAAGGCTGAATTCCGTTATGCATCCCATTCATATTTCCAAAAAAGTCAAACTGTTTACCCTTCTCGCGGCGGCAGCGCTGCTCTGTGCCAGCTGCGGACTGAGCTACAAAACCGCTCCCGTGGCTGTCAAGCAGCCGGCTGCCGCTGTTTCCGACAGCAGCACCGCTTCTGACAGCACATCCGAAGACGAGTCCTCCAGCGCGCCTGCAGAATCCTCCGAAGCGGCATCCAGCGCCGCTTCGGACGAAAGCGAAGCGCCCTCCGGCCAGTCAGAGCCTGAAAGCGAAGTCTCTTCCGAAGCGTCCGGCTTCTATGTGAAAGCGGACGAAATGCCGTCGGAGACCTCCGAAGCCCCCCAGCTCTACGAAAAGGAAGCGCCTGAGGAAGAACAACCCGCGGCTGAGCAGTCCGCAGGTGTTTACTATGAAGTCCTGGATCCCGAAGAAGCAATTGCTTTGGAAACGGACGCCGAAGCCGGCGTCTGGCCTCTGCCCGGCTACACGGAGCAGTCCGCCGGCTACGGCGGCAGACACTCCGGCGTGGATCTGACTGGTGACGGTGTGGAGGGCGCTGAGATCGTGGCCTTCCGGGACGGCACTGTTCTGGAAGCGGAGTACGACTACGCTTTGGGTTACTATGTCCGCATCGATCACGGCAGCGGACTGGTGTCCCTCTACGCCCACTGTCAGAGCCTGAGCGTTCAGCCGGGCGATGCGGTCACGGCCGGTCAGGTCATCGCCGCAGCGGGCAGCACCGGCATGTCCACCGGCCCCCACCTGCACTTTGAGCTGCAGCAGGACGGTGCCGCCGTCAACCCGGAGTCATATCTGGGATAAAAGCCGCATATACAGTGAGAGCTCCCGAAGGATGTTCCTTCGGGAGCTCATGACTGTCGAAAAAGTGGTTTTCAGAAAAAAGTTGTACAAAGGAAGCAAAATGTATGCCCGCTGGAAGCGGGCGTGGCTTTGTCTAATGAGAGTCTTGCGGCCTGCGGGCCGCGCTTTTTTGTCTTGATTGTCCGCGCCGGGCGCGGAAGAGCAGGATTTCGCGCTCTGCGGAAGGTTTGACCGCAGGTCATACCGAGGCGACACAGGGCGCTGCCCTGGACTTGCGATTTTTTGAAAAAAATCGAGTAAAACTTTAAATGCCTTGGCAACCAATTGAAAGTGCGTTGCCTATTTGTGCAAATCGTCAATCAGTAGCGACTTTATCGACAAGCTGAGAGCTCCCGAAGGAACCCCTTCGGGAGCTCTTCTGTTTGTCAGACGCTGTGCCCCTTCAGCAGGGCGCGGCGCTCACCTGCAATCAGGACCAGGGTCAGCAGAAAGGACAGCACATCGGTGGCCGGGGCTGCCCACAGCATACCGGTCACACCGCCCTTCCAGGCGAAAATCAGAATCAACGGCACAAAGAAAATCACGTCACGGGACAGAGACAGCAGCGTTGCCTTCACCGGGCGGCCGATGGACTGCAGAAAGATGCTGCTGGCCTTCTGGATACAGCACAGCAGGATGCCGCCCAGAAAGATGCGGAAACAAAGAACAGCATATTGATTATACAGCTCGCTTTCGCTGCCGAACAGACGGATGATCACCTGCGGGCAGAACTCAAACAGCAGCGTGGCGACAATACCCACCACTGCATTGGCCAGAATCACCCGTTCATACACCTGAAAGACCCGTCTGTAATCCCCCGCGCCGAAATTGTAGCCCGCAATGGGCTGGCCGCCCACCGCGATGCCCACGGCAAAGGCGATGACAATGCCGAACACCTTCATGACAATCCCCACCACCGACAGCGGAATATCCGCGCCATAAGGGGACTGGGGTCCATACCGCCCGATCAGGTTATTGGCGACGCTGATGATCACAACGATGGCAATCTGGGTGATAAAGCTGGATATACCCAGTTGGCAGATTTTCCCCGCAATTTTCCCTCCGATCCGGAAGCTGTCTGCGGAAAGGGTCACACTTTTCGGCCTGCGGAAATACAGCACCGTCATCAGGCAGGATGCCACCTGTCCCACCACCGTAGCGGCAGCGGCGCCCCGAACGCCCATATCCAGCACAAAAATTGCCACCGGATCCAGAATCAGGTTGAGAACCGCCCCCAGCAGGGTGGAGACCATGGCGTAGGCCGGAGAACCGTCGGCGCGGATCACGCCGTTGAGACCGGAGGTCACCACATAAAACGGAATGCCGATGAGGATGATCGTCATATAATCCCGGGCATAAGGATAGCAGGCCTCCGTCACACCGAACAAACGAAGAATCGGATCAAACAGCGCAAAGCCGAGAATCATCAGCAAAACACCGATGGCCGCCGTCAGCAGGATGCCGGCGCCGACACAGCGCCGGCCGGTTTTGAGATCCTTCATTCCCAGTGACAGGCTCAGCAGAGCGGCCGAGCCGTCTCCGATCAGCAGTGCCAGCGCCAGAGCCACCACCGTAAAGGGGTATACCACATTGGTGGCAGCGTTACCCAGATAACCCACGCCCTGACCGATAAAAATCTGATCCACAATGTTGTACAGAGCGCTGACCAGCATGGCCAGCACGCAGGGCACTGAGAATTTCAGCAGCAGCTTGCCAATGGGCTGAGTGCCCAGATAGGCGCTCTGCTGCGACTGCTGCTCCATTTCTGTTTTTTCCATAAGCTCCTCCATCATTTCCGCGGAAAACTGCCGTCCGGGATCAGGATACCATGAGCGGCATATGCTGCGGATCGTTTATTTCAGGCTGTATGCCCGATTTTCTGAACAAAACAAAAACGCGCAAATCCATCCCTGGACTTACGCGTTTGCTGCTCGGTTTTATTATTATAGCATTTTTACAGAAAAAGTCAAGCGCCATTCTGCGGACAAAAGGGGCTCGTTCAGTGCACACCCACAAAATACTTCAGCGCAAAGCTGTCCAGCTGCGGCTCGTGAGCAATCCGGTACAGCTCTTCATTGACCCGCTCCACAAAGCCCGGTCCGTCCTCATCGGCGCCCTCCCGGATTTCCCAGTGGTCACGGTTCCAGTAGTTGCAGCTGTCCATCTGCTCTCCGCGCAGCATTTCCCAGGCATCTCCGCCCTCGATGGCGTTGGTGTCAAAATCAGCCGGCGTACAGGGCAGCCGGACCGGGCTCTCATCCAGATCATACTTCAGCGCCCGGAATCCATCCGCACAGCCCTCAA
>JAQXNQ010000049.1 GCA_029098085.1 Oscillospiraceae bacterium | reverse complement strand
TGAAAGGAACTGTATATGCTGACATTTTTGCGCAGAAAAGGACGGCTCACACCGGCTCGGATCATCCTGCTGGGTTTTCTGCTGCCGATTTTGCTGGGAGCGGTGCTGCTGAGTCTGCCGGTCGCCTCCCGGGAGAGGGTTTTCACTCCCTTTGATGAGTCCCTGTTCACGGCGGTTTCAGCCACCTGCGTGACCGGCCTGGTGGTGCACGACACCTGGCAGTACTGGAGCTTTTTCGGACAGGCCGTGATCCTCCTGCTGATTCAGGTGGGCGGCATGGGGGTGGTGACCATGGCGGTCTGCATCTCCATCTTCACCGGCCGGAAGATCGGCCTGCGGCAGCGGTATGTGATGCAGGAATCCATCTCGGCTCCCCAGGTGGGCGGCATCGTCCGGCTCACCGGCTTTATTCTCAGAACCACCCTGGCGCTGGAGGGGGCAGGGGCGTTGCTGCTGTCCTTCCGGTTCTGCAGCCGGTACGGCCCGCTGAAGGGCATCTGGTACGCCGTGTTTCACTCGGTGTCGGCCTTCTGCAACGCGGGCTTCGACCTCTGCGGACAGGAGGGTGCCTACTCCTCCCTGACCGGCTACGCCCCGGATCCGCTGGTCAACCTGACGGTGATGCTGCTGATCATCACCGGCGGCATCGGCTTTTTCGTCTGGAACGACCTGCGGGAGCACCGGCTGCGGTTTCATCTGTACCGGCTGCAGACCAAGCTGGTGCTGGTGACCTCGCTGCTGCTGATTCTGATTCCGGCCCTGTACTTTTTCTTTTACGAGTTCCGGCTGCCCCAGTGGGCGGGGATGCCGCTGGGAGAGCGGCTGCTGGCGTCGCTGTTTCAGGCCGTGACCCCCCGCACCGCCGGCTTCAACACCGAGGACCTGACCCGGCTGAGCACCCCCAGCGTCCTGCTGACCATCCTGCTGATGCTGGTGGGCGGGTCGCCCGGCTCCACCGCCGGCGGCGTCAAGACCACCACCCTGGCGGTGCTGATTCTCTGCGTCCGGGCGGTGTTTGAGGGACGGGACAGCATTCAGGGCTTCCACCGCCGCCTGCCGCCGGAGATCCTGCGCAGTGCGGTGACGGTGCTGATGCTGTACATGACCCTGTTCCTCACCGGCGGCATCATCATCTGTCAGGCGGACGGCGTGCCCCTGATGGCGGCGCTGTTTGAAGCAGCCTCGGCCATCGGCACGGTGGGCCTGACCCTGGGCATCACCCCCGGACTGGGCGGCGTTTCCCGGGGCGTCCTCATGGCGCTGATGTACTTCGGACGGGTCGGGGGGCTGACCCTGATCTATGCGGTGGCCAGCGGCCGCCAGCCCGCCCCGGCGCAGATGCCCCAGGAGAAAATCACCATTGGCTGAAAGGAAGTATTCCATGAAATCCATACTTTTGATCGGACTGGGCCGGTTCGGCCGTCACATGGCCCTGAAATTTCAGGAGATGCGCCACGATGTGCTGGCGGTAGACTGGAACGAGGAGCGGGTCAACGAGGCCCTGCCCTTTGTGACCAACGCCCAGATCGGAGACAGCACCAACCCGCAGTTCATCGCCTCGCTGGGGGTGCGGAACTTCGACCTCTGCGTGGTGGCCATCGGCGACAACTTCCAGAGCTCGCTGGAAACCACCTCGCTGCTGAAGGAATACGGGGCGAAATTCGTGCTGTCCCGGGCCAACCGGGATGTCCACGCCAAATTCCTGCTGCGCAACGGCGCCGATCAGGTGGTCTACCCCGAAAAGGAGATGGCCATCCGGGCGGCAGTCAAGTACAGCTCGGACAATGTGTTTGATTATGTGGAGCTGACCGACTACTACTCCATCTATGAGACGCCGGTGCCCTCCTCCTGGGTGGACAAGTCCATTCTGCAGCTGTCGGTGCGGCAGAAGTACCACATCAGCATTCTGGCGGTCAAATACGACGGCAAGCTGGAGCCCCTGCCCCGTCCCGAGCATGTGTTCCGCTGGGGCGAGAGCATCCTGATTCTGGGCGAGAACCGGGATCTGAAAAAATTCATCCAGAACGACCGGTAAGCAATTTTTATATGTTTTTTATGTAACAGTAAAACCTTTAATCCCCCTTGAACAGCCGCTGCGATATACTGATATCAAAGGAAGTGATCGCATGGAGGCGCTGCTGCTCATAGGGGGATTTGTGCTTTGCGGGATACTGGGCTATGTCGCCGCCGGTCTGGCAGAGAAGTTCCGCCGGGAGATCAACGGGGAGAATCCCCGTATATTGCCCGGACGGAGGGAGAGGAGAAAGCCGTTGCCTTTTTCTGTTTTCCGTGCTACAATACAGAAAAACCTCATCAAAAACAGGAGGCAGCAGCCATGATGATTGCGCAAAACCGAAAAGCGTGTATGGAGCTTGTCCTGCCGGAGCAGCCCACCCCCTCCGAGCAGTACGCAGCCGATGAGCTGCAGTATTATCTGGAGCTGATGACCGGCGCGCCCTTCCGGCAGATCAGAAAAATCGAAGGCCCCGCCCTCGCTCTGGGACGGGCGGCAGAGCAGCTGGGCGTGTCGGATGACGGCCTCGGCGATGAAGGCTTTCTGCTGAAAACGGTGGGGGAGAACCTCGCCATCCTGGGCGGCGAACGGGGCGTCCTCTACGGCGTTTATGAACCGCTGGAGCAGCTGGGCTGCCGGTTCTTCACGGCCACCTGCGAGCAGGTGCCGGTGCGGGTGAACCTGCCCCTGCCGCAGATCGACGACCGTCAGCTGCCCGCCTTTGAATACCGGGAGCACAACTACTACGAGTCGGAAACCTACACCCGCTTTGCCCCCAAGCTGCGGCTCAACGGCGCGCGGAAGGTGCGCAATCCCCGGAAAACCGGCGGCTTCATGGCCTACGCCCGGTTTGTTCACACCCTGGGCGAGCTGGTGCCGGTGAGCCTCTACGGCGAGAGCCATCCCGAGTACTATTCCATGCGCCCCGACGGCAGCCGCAGCCTGCAGGGCGGTCAGAACCAGCTCTGCCTGACCAACCCCGACGTGCTGGAGATCGCGGTGGAAAGCACCCGCCGGATCCTCCGGGAAAATCCCGATGCCCGGATCATGTCCATCTCCCAGAACGACTGGCCGGAGAGCTGCCAGTGCCCCTCCTGTCTGGCCGTCGACCGGGAGGAGCAGAGCCCCGCCGGCACCCTGCTGCGGTTTGTCAACGCCCTGGCGGAGCGGCTGGAGGAGGAATTCCCCCGGGTGATTTTCGACACCCTGGCCTATCAGTACACCCGTCCGGTGCCCCGGCTCACCAGACCCCGGCACAACGTCTGCGTGCGGCTCTGCTCCATCGAGTGCTGCTTCTCCCATCCCTTTGAGGAATGCGAGCAGGACCGGAGCGTCCTCCGCCCCGACGGCAGCCGCTCCTCCTTCATTCAGGATCTGCGGGACTGGGGACAGGTCTGTAATCGGGTGTACATCTGGGATTACACCACCTCCTTCTCCCACTACGCCGCGCCCCATCCCAACTGGCGGGCGCTGCAGCCCAACATGCAGGCCTTCGCCCGCAACCATGTCAAGGGCGTTTTCGAGCAGGCCAACGGCGCGGCCCGGGGCGGCTGCGACCTGAACGAGCTGCGGGCCTACCTGATCGGCAAGCTGCTCTGGAACCCGGACACCGATGTAAGCCGCCATATCCGGGAGTTCACCGATTATTACTACGGCCCCGCCGGGGAGGAGATCCGGGCCTATATGGACGCCCTCTGCGATAAAGCCGAGCGGGAGCGGATCCACATCGGCTACAACGATCCCTGCAACAGTCCCCTGTTCGATGCGCTCATGCTGGATCAGCTGGACGCCATCCTGCGGCGGGCGGAAGAAAAGGTGGCGGGCGATCCCCTGCGGCTGCAGCGGGTGGCCAAAGTGCACCTGTCCGTCCGGTACCTGCGGATCAAGAACCGGTCGATGGCGACGGGGGAGACCGATCCGGAGGAGATCAACCGCTTTTTCACCGACTGGAAGGCTCACGGCCTCACCCGGATGGAGGAATGGGTTTCGCCCCAGACCTCCCACAAGGCCCTGCTGCGCCGGATGTGGCGGGGCGTGGAGTTTTACGACCACTGGGCTGAGGAAGGCGGGGAGGAGCTGTAAGCTTCAGCGTGTCGGTAAAGTGTGCTGAATGGGTAGCGCATGACACGCAGTGAATAGTGAAGAATGAATAGTGAATAGTGAAGGAAAACCGCTCACTGCGTTCGCTCAAACATTGGGGCTATCGATACGACAAGCGTCAAAACAAACGAGAAATCTGCCTGTTCTGTCAATTTTTGAGGGGCGCAGCCCCGATTTACCTTAACTATTCACTCTTCACCATTCACTCTTCACTGTAAATTATGTGGACGCATCCCGAATCCTGGGGTGCGTTTTTTCTTTATAAGGGCGGTATAGCTCAACAGAGCTGAGCGGGGTCACCTTTTCACGATCGTTCAGCACCTACGCAGAGTGGGTTCGCCCACCCGCAAGAAGGACGTCCGCAATCCCGCCGGTATAACCTGATGGCTGCGGCAATTCTTCCCTGTGGTTGCGGCGGGGGCGCTCCGCCCCCGAGTCGTTCTTGCAGCTTTCCGCTTGCGGAAAGCGACTTCACTTGAAAAACCGGTGTCCCTCCTTCTCAAAGAGAAAGCAGAGGCTCCCCTCAAACCAGTTCGCCGCTCCGGCAGAGGCCCAGCGGGGGGCGTAGAAATACAGAGCGCCGCCGAAATCCTCCTGACACCGGCCGGTGAGTACCTCCCAGACCGCCCGGCGGGTGTCGGCGTCGGGCTCGTAGAGCCGCTGCTGCCAGTTCCGGATGGAGGTGAACTGCCCCTTCTGGGTGAGCACGCCGGTGACCGTGTCAGGGAAGCGGCTGTCCAGCACCCGGTTGACGATGACCCGGGCAATGATTCGTTTATGCTCCAGAGAGGCGCCCCGCACCTCCTGCTGCACCACCCAGGTCATCATCTGCTGATCCTGCGCCGTGTAAGGGATCACCCGCCGGGGAAAGCCGGCGGCGGAGACGGGGAGAGGCTGCAGCAGCAGACTGCACGCCAGCACAAGGGCGGGGAGACGGAAGAATCGGAGAAATCGGTTCATGGACAACATCCTTTCTGCCGGTGTTCCGGCCCGGAAAGTGTTGGCACGGGACGAACAGATTATGCAGCCAGGGCCGTTCGGCCCGGGTTTCCGGCTAAGGCTCCGTCCGGTGCGCTTTCTCTCAAAAGTCACTTTTCCCATATTCTCTTGCTTAATTCTTCCGCATGAAATGTCAAATTTTTAAGAAACTCCACGCAAAAAGACCAATTTCAAAAAAATCCGGGCGGGCGGTTTTGTGAAAATAAAGAGTAGACCACATGGTCAACCCGTGATATAATAGGAGTATAATATAGAAAAAACAGACAAGCTGCGCGTTAAAAAAATGTTCATTTTATATGAGGATTATCGCAGGAGGGATACCATGCAGGAGACAGAGGAACTTTCCCGGGAGCTGGAGAGCGTCGACAACCGGCAGCGGATTCTGGAGGCGGCCATCAACGCCTTCGGCGAGCATGGCTACGAGGGCGCTTCCACCAACCAGATCTGCACGGCCGCCGGCATCTCCAAGGGGCTGCTGTTTCATTATTTCAAGTCCAAGGAGAACCTGTTCATGGCGGTGCTGGAGCACTGCATGAACGAGTTTGTCCGTTCGCTGCAGAGCGCCCGACTGGAGCAGAGTACATCCCTGGCCGATCTGGCGGCTTTTTACCGGCAGCAGGCGGACTTTTTCAGCCGCCATCCCGGTTATTACCGGATTCTGACCCAGGTACCCTCCGGCCAGTCGGCGGCGCTGGACGAATTTGTGGCCCGGGCGAAGGAATCCTTTTCCAACAAGCTGAGTCTGGGCCTGCGGCTGTATCTGAGCCGGAGCCCGGTGCGTCCCGGCGTGGACCGGGAGGTGGCGCTGGAAATGATCACCGGCATTGTTATGCGTTTGCAGGAGAAGTATATTTCGGCAGTCTCGCGGCAGGAATTTCCGGGCGAAGAGGTCATGCGGCTGATGGAAAAGGATTTTCTGTCCGCCGTGGACATCATCAGCCACGGCATTCTGCAGCCGGGAGAGACCCCGTCCGTTGAAAAAGCGGCGGACGCAGAAGCCGGGGCGGAGGCCGTCTGGGTGCAGGCGGCAGAAAGGGTGTGAGAAGGATGGGTTATACAGTCGGCATCGACATTGGTTCCACAACTGTCAAGGTGGTGGTCATGGACGGAGAGCAGATTCTCTTCCGTCATTATGAGCGGCACTTTTCTCAGGTGCGGCAGAAGACGGCGGAGGTGCTCCGGCACGCCGCCGATGTGCTGGGGGAGACGCCCTTTACGGTGGCGCTGTCCGGTTCGGCCGGTCTGGGACTGGCCAAGGCGGCGGATATTCCCTTTATTCAGGAGGTATTCGCCACCAGCAAGGCGGTGGATTACTTTGACAAGGACATCGATGTGGTCATCGAGCTGGGCGGCGAGGACGCCAAGATCCTCTTTCTGACCGGCGGCGTGGAGGAGCGGATGAACGGCACCTGCGCCGGCGGCACCGGCGCCTTCATCGACCAGATGGCCACCCTGCTCAACGTGACGCCCTCCGAACTCAACGAGCTGGCCTCCCGCCATGAGAAGATCTATCCCATCGCTTCCCGCTGCGGCGTTTTCGCCAAGTCGGACATCCAGCCCCTGCTGAATCAGGGTGCCCGGAAGGAGGATCTGGCCGCCAGCATCTTCCAGGCGGTGGTGGATCAGACCATCGCCGGTCTGGCTCAGGGCCGGGAGATCAAGGGCAAGGTGGCGTTTCTGGGCGGGCCGCTGTTCTTCTTCCAGGAGCTGCAGAAGCGGTTTGTGGAGACGCTGCACCTGCCGAAGGAGCAGGCCATCTTTCCCGATCTGGGGCAGTTCTCGGTGGCCATGGGCGCCGCCTTCTACGCCCGGGAATCCTGCGGCGAGACGACCCTTCCCGAGCTGCTGCGGCGGATCGAGACCGCTGCGGCCGGTGTGTCCTCCACCAGCTATCTGCAGCCTCTCTTTTCAGGGGAGGACGACTACACCGCCTTTGTCCGCCGCCATGAAAAGGCCACCGTGCCCACCCGCCCGCTGGAAAGCTACAGCGGCGACGCCTACCTGGGCATCGACTGCGGCAGCACCACCACCAAGGTGGTGCTCATCGGCGAGGACTGCTCGCTGCTGTACCAGTACTACGGCTCCAATCAGGGCAGCCCCGTCACCATCATCCGGGAGCATCTGACCCGTCTGCGGGAGCTGTGCGGCGATCGGGTTCGCATCCGTTCGTCGGTGGCCACCGGCTACGGCGAGGAGCTGATCCAGCACGCCTTCCATGTGGATGCCGGCATCGTCGAGACCATGGCTCACTTCAAGGCCGCCCGGCATTTCGAGCCCCGGGTGGACTTCATTCTGGACATCGGCGGTCAGGACATCAAATGCTTCAAGGTGCGGGGAGACGCCATCGACAGCATCATGCTCAATGAGGCCTGCTCCTCCGGCTGCGGCTCCTTCCTGGAGACCTTCGCCAAATCCATGGGCTACACCATCGAGGAGTTCTCCCAGCGGGGACTGTTTTCCCAGTACCCGGTGGATCTGGGATCCCGCTGCACCGTCTTCATGAATTCGTCGGTCAAGCAGGCCCAGAAGGATGGTGCCGGGGTGGAGGACATCTCCGCCGGCCTGTCCATGAGCGTCGTCAAGAACGCCATCTATAAGGTTATCCGCGCCCACAGCCCCGACGAGCTGGGCCAGCACATTGTTGTGCAGGGCGGCACCTTCCTCAACGACGCCGTCCTCCGCAGCTTTGAGCGGGAGATCGGCAGGGATGTGGTTCGGCCCGCCATAGCCGGGCTCATGGGCGCCTTCGGAGCCGCCCTCTATGGCAAGGAGCTGGGTCTGACCGAATCCCGGCTGCTGACCCTGCCGGAGCTGCGGCAGTTCAGCCACACCGCCCGCTCCATCAGCTGCCAGGGCTGCGCCAACCACTGCCCCCTGACCATCAACGTCTTTTCGGATGGGGAAAAGTACATCTCCGGCAACAAATGCGAGAAGCCTCTGGGCATCCGGGAGAGCGAGCAGCTGCCCGATATCTACCGCTACAAGCTGGATCGGATCCGTGCCCTGCAGCCAAAGCCTGGCAGCAGAGGCAAAATCGGCATCCCGCTGGGCCTGAACATGATCGAGAACATCCCTTTCTGGCACGCCTTCCTGTCCGAGCTGGGCTTTGAGGTGGTGGTTTCGCCGGTTTCCTCGCCGGCGACCTACGGCATGGGCCGCCACACCATCCCCTCCGACACGGTCTGCTATCCCGCCAAGCTGATGCACGGCCACATCGAATGGCTGCTGCAGCAGGGGCTCGATACCATTTTCTACCCCTGCCTTGCCTACAATTTCGACGAAAAGAAGGGCGACAACCACTATAACTGCCCGGTGGTGGCCTATTATCCCGAGCTGCTCCACGCCAACATCGGAAGGCTCAAGGAAATTCGCTTCCTGTATCCCTATTTCGGCCTGCACCGGCCCAAGGAATTCGTCAAAAAGGCCGCGGCCTATTTCGCGGAGCAGTTCCCCGGCATCACCCGGAAGGAGGTGCAGCGGGCCGCTGACGCCGCCTATGCCGCCTACGGCTGCTGGAAGGAGGAGCTTCGCCGGGAGGGCGCTTCGTACATCCGGTGGGCCAGGGAGCACGGCAAACGGATCGCGGTACTCTGCGGACGGCCCTACCACATCGATCCGGAGATCAACCACGGCATCGACAAGCTGCTGGGCAGCCTGGGGATGGTGGTCATCTCGGAGGACTGCGTCTCCGATCTGGTGGAGCCCCAGAAGGTGGACGTCCTCAACCAGTGGACCTACCATGCCCGGCTGTACAACGCCGCGAAATATGTCACTCAGAACCCGGACATGGAGCTGATCCAGCTGGTCAGCTTTGGCTGCGGCCTGGACGCCATCACCACCGACGAGGTGCGCGCCATTCTGGAGTCCCACGGCCGGCTGTACACCCAGCTGAAGATCGACGAGATCAACAATCTGGGCGCCGTCCGGATCCGGCTGCGGTCGCTGCTGGGCGCAGTGGCGGCGCGGGAACGGGCAGCAGCCGTGAATCGTGAAAAGTGAACTTGGGGGTTTTGATTTGGAACGCGTTATCTTTACCGAGGAAATGAAAAAGACCCACACCATTCTGGTGCCCACCATGCTGCCCATCCATTTCAAAATGATGGTGCGGATCCTGCGGCAGCACGGATACAAGGCGGAGCTTCTGGAGAACGATGGCCGGGCCGTCATCAATCAGGGGCTGCGCAACGTCCACAACGACACCTGCTATCCCGCCCTGCTGGTCATCGGCCAGATGATCGACGCGCTGGAGAGCGGTAAATACGACCTGGATCATGTGGCCCTGCTGATCACCCAGACCGGCGGCGGCTGCCGGGCGTCCAACTACATCCACCTGCTGCGCAAGGCACTGCAGAAAAGCGGCTACGGCCAGATTCCGGTGATCTCCCTCTCCTTCGGCGGGCTGGAGAAAAACCCCGGCTTTTCCCTGACCCTGCCCATGGGCATCCAGCTGATCAACGCCGTCTTTCTGGGGGATCTGCTGACCCAGCTGCAGAACCAGTGCCTGCCCTATGAGGTGAACAAAGGCGACACCATGAAAAAGGTGGAGGACTGGACCGCCCGGCTGGTGGACATCATGGGAAAGACCAAAGTGCTGGCTGGAAACAAACTGAAGCAGCTGTACAGGGAAATTCTGGAGGACTTCGCTTCGATTCCCCGCCGTCAGGAGGAGCGGGTCCGGGTGGGGGTCGTGGGGGAGATTTATGTCAAATACTCTCCCCTGGGCAACAACAACCTGGAGGCCTTTCTGCTGTCCGAGGGGGCCGAGGTGGTGGTGCCGGGTCTGCTGGGCTTTGTGCTCTACTGCGTCTACAACACGCTGGAGGATCAGAAGCTGTACGGCGGCGAAAGGCTGAAGGCGTCGGTCTATGGACTGGTCTACCGCTATCTGGTCAGCCGGGAGCGGGATGTGATCGAGCTGATCAAAGAGCAGGGCGTTTTTCGTCCTCAGACCTGGTTCCCCGAGACCGTGAAGCTGGTCGACGGCTACATCGGCCGGGGCGTCAAGATGGGGGAGGGATGGCTGCTGACCTCCGAGATCCTCGCCCTCATTGAGGAGGGCGTTCAGAACGTGGTCTGCACCCAGCCCTTCGGCTGTCTGCCCAACCATATCGCCGGCAAGGGCATGATCCGCTCCATCAAGGAGGGTCATCCCGAGGCCAACATCGTAGCGGTGGACTACGACCCCGGCGCCAGCGCCGTCAACCAGCAGAACCGGATCAAGCTGATGCTGGCCAACGCCCGCCCCGGAGGAGGGATCAAGGCATGATGCTGGTCTGCAAATATTTTCTCTGCTTTGTTTTCTACAGCTTTCTGGGCTGGTGCTGCGAGAGCGTCTACTGCTCCATCGCCCAGGGCAAGCTGGTCAACCGGGGGTTCCTGAACGGCCCCCTCTGCCCGGTCTACGGCTTCGGCGCCCTGCTGGTGATTCTGCTGCTGCGGGGCACCGAGCAGAACGTGGCTGCCCTGTTTTTCTCCGGCATGCTGGTGACCAGCGTGCTGGAATATCTGACCTCCTGGCTGCTGGAAAAGCTGTTCCACATGCGCTGGTGGGATTATTCCCATTATAAATTCCAGATCAACGGCCGGGTCTGCCTGCTGAACTCGATGATGTTCGGCGGGTTGTCGGTGATCCTGATGCTGGTGCTGCGTCCCTTTACCGAGCATGCGGTGGACGCCCTTTCGCCGGTGGCGGCGGGGCTGCTCACCGGTCTGCTGGCCGGGCTGATTCTGGCGGATACCTTCATCACCGTCCGGGATCTGCTGCGGATGAAGGGCCATCTGGAGGAGCTGGAAAACCGTCTGGCCGAGCTGAAGGCCTACGGGGACGAAAAGGCTCTGCTGCTCCAGCAGTAGCTGGGCGAGCGCCGGGACGACCTGCTGGCCAGAAAGGAAGTCGCCTCGGAGGAGTGGAAAAAGGCGGTGGCCGACCTGCGCCAGAAGCTGGAAAACGAGCCGGGCCACCGCAAATGGGTGCCCCGGCGGATCGTCCGGGCCTTCCCGCACCTGCGCTCCAATCGGTATGAAGAGGCCATGGAGCAGCTGCGGGAGCATCTGAGCGCCCGCAAAAAGAAGGGAGAGGATTCCGATGAATGATACCCGCAGACAGATCCTGCAGGCGCTGGAGCAGGCATCTGGCCGGCTGGTGTCCGGCGGCGAGCTGGCAGAGAAGCTGGGCCTGTCCCGCACGGCGGTCTGGAAGCAGATTTCCGCTCTGCAGCAGGAGGGCTATCACATCCGCTCCGAGGCCGGTAAGGGCTACCGCCTGGAGCGCAGCGAGGTCTTTTCCTCCTACGAGGTGGAAAAGCGGCTGGAGACCCGGGTCATCGGCCGTCCGCTGATCTACCTGCCCACGGTGGATTCTACCAATATCAAGCTGAAGCAGCTGGCCGCCGAGGGCGCCGGTCACGGCACCGTGGTCTTCTCCTCTCACCAGACCGCCGGCCGGGGACGGCTCTCCCGCCGGTTTGAGTCGCCGGACGGGCAGGGGGTCTATCTTTCCATCCTGCTGCGGCCGGACATCCCCCTGTCCGAGCTGAACACCGTGACCCTGATGACCGCTGTGGTCATGCTGGACACCCTCGAGGAGCTGACCGGCGTCCGCCCCGGCATCAAGTGGACCAACGACATCTACCTGAACGGCCGCAAGCTCTGCGGCATCCTCACCGAATGCTCGGTGGAGGGGGAGTCGGGCCGGGTGGAATACGCCGTGGTGGGCATCGGCCTGAACCTCTACCAGCAGCGGGAGGATTTCCCCGAGGCAATCCGGCAGATCGCCGGGTCGGTGCTGTCCGAGACAGGGCTGCGGATCAATCGCGCCGACTATATCGCTTGCCTGCTGAAGCATTTCGAGCGGTATTTTGTGGACGAAGCTTTTCCCGCCAACAAGGCGGCGTTGCTGGACAAATACCGGTCGGCCATCTTTTTCCTGGGCAAGCGGGTGCAGGTCTGCGGCTTTTCCGAAAGCTACCCCGCCACCGCCGTGGACATCGACGGCGAGGGAAGATTGGTGGTGGAGCGGGAGGACGGCAGCCGGGCCGCTTTGAACAGCGGCGAGATCTCGATCCGCTTTGCGCCGGATGGGGAAGTGGAGGGATAAGCCTCCATGAAGAGATATTCCGGCAATCCCGTCGACGCCTGGCCCATTTTGGGCATGGGGATCGGCATCGTCATCGGAACGATCATCGGGCAGTATCTGGGCCAGACCCTCTGGTGCATCGGCGCCGGCATGGCCATCGGCGGCATACTGGGTACGCTGCTCTGCGCCCGGGAAAGGAAAAAGTAATGGACGGCAGATCACACGGGGAGGAGAATGCGCTGAAATTCCTCTTGACATCTCCACCTTCCTGTGCTATGATAATCTCAATGGCGATGATAAGAACCAGTACGTCTTCTTCCAATGCGCAGAGAGCGTCCGGCCGGTGTAAGGACGCGTGAGGGGAGGGCCGAATACCTCTTTGAGCCGTGACCTGAAAGGCTTTTGCCCAGTAGGGAAGCCGGGTGTGCCCGTTA
>JAQXNQ010000048.1 GCA_029098085.1 Oscillospiraceae bacterium | reverse complement strand
TTTCCGCAGCCTGAGTCAAAGCCCTGCGGGGATTTCCAGAGTGGTGACGCTGGCCATCCTCTGCATGCTCTGCCGCTGCCTGCCCCTGTACGTCCGGGAGGACTGCAGCATTGACATGTCCTTCATCAGCATGCTGACCATTGTGCTGACAGAGGGGCCCATTGCCGCCGCAGCCATCTCTTTCCTGACCAGTCCCTTCGTCATCATTCCCACCGAGGACGGAAAGGGATACCAGCATATTTTCAACACCGATCCCATCAAAACCCTTTTCAATACGGCCAATCTGACCCTGACCGTTGCCCTTGCCGGAATCTCCTTCTACCTGACCGGCGGCAGGGGCGGCGTTCTGAAGCTGCCGGATATTCTGCTGCCCATGCTGGTCTTTATTCTGGTATCCATGGCGGCCAACTCGCTTCTGATGATCATTCTCTTTGTGCTGGAACAGCAGATTCCCTTTTACCCGACGGTTTTTGGCATGTTCCTGCAGCTGCTCCCCTCCATGCTCTGCGCAGCGCCCATCGGCTTTTTCCTGGCGCTGCTGATGGAGATGCAGTCCGGCGCCTATCTGGTGCTGCTGTTCATGCTGCCGCTGCTGCTGGCCCGCTACGCCTTCCGGCTGTTTCTGGACATGCAGAAGCAGCAGGTTGCCATGATCAACACCCTGACCGCCGCCATCGAAGCCAAGGATCCCTACACCGAAGGCCATTCCCAACGGGTCAGCGAGTACGCCGCCCAAATCGCCGCTGAGATGCGCCTTCCCCCGAAAAAGGCGGAGCAGATCCGTCTGGCCGGCCTCTTCCATGATGTGGGAAAGATCGGTATCCCAGACGCCATCCTGCAAAAGCCCGGCCGGCTGACAGACGCCGAATGGGTATCCATGCGCTCCCATCCGGCCATCGGCATCCAGATTCTTCAGCAGACCAGCTATTACGACCAGGTGTCCGAGCTGGTGCTCCATCATCACGAAACCTACGACGGCAAAGGCTATCCCGATGGAACCAGAGCGGATCAGATCCCGCTGGAGGCCTATATTCTCGGCGTGGCGGATGCCTATGACGCCATGACCAGCGACCGCCCCTACCGCCGGGGCAAGACCCCGGCGGAGGCCCGCCGGATCCTGCTGGAGGAAGCCGGAAAGCAGTTCCATCCCGATGTGGCTGCCGCAGCGGCCCGCATGATTGAAGAGGGCAGGCTGTCCTGCCCGGGTCAGCCCGCCGTACGGAGGGAACAGCCGGAGGACGCTCCATGCTGATTGTTTTCATCCCGCTGTTCATCTGCTTCGGATGGATTATGGGAGGCCGGCTCTCCCGGCTGGAGCAGACGGACATCCGATGGCTTCCCCTCTGCCTGCTGTCCTGCCTGCTGGAGCTGCTGCTCACGCCCGCCTACCGGTATCTGCCCTGGCCCAGAGAGACCTGGATCCGGCTGCCGGTCTGCGGCTCCTATCTGCTGATTTTTCTGTTTCTGTGGAGAAACCGGAAGCTGCGCAAAACCGCCCTGCTGGCGGGACTGGGAAGCCTTTGCAATTTTCTGGTCATCGCGGTCAACGATTTCCGGATGCCCGTTTCCCAGGGGGTGCTGCAGCATCTGAGTCCCCAGCGGCTGCAGCAGCTGCAAAGCGGCGCCATTCCCCTCTATGCCGCCGCCGACGGGCAGACCCGCCTGCTTTTTCTGGGGGATATCATCCCGGTTCCTGCGCTGAGCGGCTTTGCCAGTATCGGAGATCTGCTGCTGACAGCCGGTCTTTTCTTCTGTCTGATGGCCATCATGTCCCCTGACCGGCTTCCCGGCTGGTGGAAAAAAGGATAACGCAAATGCCCCGGCTGCTGCCGGGGCATTCTGCTTATAAACAACCCGATCCGCTCCGCGGCGGCAGGACAGGCACTCACTCCTGGCTGCCCACCTCCACCAGTTCGCGGAGCGCTTCATACTTTTTCTCGCCGATTCCCTTGACCTGCAGCAGTTCCTCCTTCTGCAGGAAACCGCCGTGAGCTTCCCGATAGGCCAGTATCTCCCCGGCCAGCGTCTCGCCGATGCCGGGAAGAGCCATCAGCTGCTCCGCGTCCGCCGTGTTCAGGTCGATGGGGAAAGAAACTTCTCCGGAGCCGGAGACTTCCGCCGCCTCAGACCGCTCCTTTTCAGCAGAGCTGCCCGCTTCCGCTGAGACAGGCAGAGAGAGGGCTGTCAGTCCCTCGCTGCGGCTCCCTCTGCCCATGAGCCAGCCGCCCACAAACAGAAAGGAGGCCGCCGTCACCGCACAGAGCACGGAAATGATCTTCTTTTCCGTCATGGCAGGGCCTCCTTCCGGCTTCAGGCATCCGCGTTTCCCATAAAGCCGCTTAC
>JAQXNQ010000047.1 GCA_029098085.1 Oscillospiraceae bacterium | reverse complement strand
CTGTCCCGGATGGAACGGGACATTGTCTTTTCCACCGGAACCGGTGTGGAGCTGAAGCTGCAGCTGATTCTGCCGGAGGTGGTGGAGACGACGCCGCTGTTTCCGCTGGTGGTATTTGTGCAGGGAAGCGCCTGGACCTTCCCGGTGGCGGAGCATAAGCTGCCGCAGATGGGGATGTTCGCCCAGTCGGATATCGCGGTAGCCATGGTGACCCACCGCAGCTGTCTGGACGGCTATCCGGCACCGGCTTTTCTGCAGGACGTCAAGACGGCCATCCGCTTTCTGCGAGCCAATGCCGCACGCTGGCATCTGGATCCGGAGCGGGTTGGCATCTGGGGCACCTCGTCCGGCGGCAATACGGCCTTGCTCTGCGGCCTGACCGGGGATGATCCCGCCTATGAGACGGAGGAATACGCCGGCTTTTCGGACAGTGTCAAGGCGGTGGCCGACTGCTTCGGCCCTACCGATCTGCCGGGAATGATCTCGGTGACAGAGAACAACGCCGACATGCAGCAGATCATGCAGGCCCTGCTGGGCACCGATCCGGAGGAGCAGCTGCGCCGGGCCAGAGAAATCAGTCCGCTGTACCGGGTGGAGCCGGGGAAGGATTACCCGCCCTTTTTCCTGCTTCACGGGGACGCCGATACGGTGGTGCCCTATGATCAGAGCGTACGGATGGGAGAGCGGCTGCTGGCGTGCGGCGCGCAGGTGTCGATGATCCGGGTGGCGGATGCGCCCCATGAAAACAGCTTCTGGAACCCTGCGGTTTATGATGAGATTCTCGGCTTCTTTAAGCGGGTTCTGTGATTCGGAGGTTTCCCCTTGGCAAAGAAAGAAGAAAAAACCAATGTCATGCGGCTGCTGACTGCCGCAAAAATTCCCTTTACCGCCCACTACTACGACCATGAGGACGGACAGATTGACGGCGCGGCCGTGGCCCGCAAGCTGGGTCAGCCGCCGGAGCGGGTCTTCAAGACCCTGGTCACCCGGGGCACCGGGAAGTCAGCAAAGAACTATTACGTTTTCGTCATTCCGGTGGAGCAGGAGCTGGATCTGAAGGCAGCGGCCAAAGCGGCCGGAGAAAAAGCCATCGAAATGATTCACGTCAGCGAGCTGCTGGCCCTGACCGGCTACATCCGGGGCGGCTGCAGTCCGGTGGGAATGAAGAAGCCCTTCCCGACCTTTTTTGATCAATCCGCCGCAGCTCAGCCGACCATCATGGTCAGTGCCGGGCGCATCGGCGCTCAGGTGGAGGTGGAGCCCCGCCTGCTGATCCCCTTCGTAAAGGGGACGCTGGCGCCGCTGACCAAAGAGAAATGAGTGTGTGAGAAGTGAAGGCTTTGTTTGTCGCTTTTCCCGAGAGCGTCCGCTGGGCCATCGGAAAGCTGAACGCCGCCGGCTATGAAGCCTGGGCGGTGGGCGGCTGCGTCCGGGACAGCGTTTTGGGCAAGCAGCCCCACGACTGGGATATGACCACTTCCGCCCTGCCGGAGGAGACCATGGCGGTGTTTGAGGGCTGCCCCGTCATCGAAACCGGCCTCAAGCACGGCACCGTCACCGTTCTGGCGGACGGGGAGCCGCTGGAAATCACCACCTACCGGGTGGACGGCAGCTACAGCGACAGCCGCCGACCGGACAGCGTCTCCTTTACCCGCAGCCTGGAGGAGGACCTGGCAAGACGGGATTTCACCATCAACGCCCTGGCGGCGCACCCGGAAAAGGGCATCGTCGACTGCTTCGGCGGGCTGGAGGATCTGCAAAATGGCGTCATCCGCTGTGTCGGCGATCCGGAGCGGCGTTTTTCCGAGGATGCCCTTCGGATCCTGCGGGCCCTGCGGTTTTCATCGGTGCTGGGCTTTCCCATTGAGCCGCAGACGGCAAACGCCCTGCTGCGCATCCGGGAAAACCTGCGCCATGTGGCCATGGAGCGGATCTTCTCCGAGCTGAAGCGGATGCTCTGCGGCCGGGATGCCGGGCGGATTCTCAGGGAGTTTCCGCAGGTGCTGTGGGTGTTTCTGCCCGAGCTGCAGCCCATGGCCGGCTTTGAGCAGCACAATCCCCATCATCTGTATGATGTCTGGGAGCATACGGCCCGCGCGGTGGAGGCCGCCCCTGCGGACGAGGTACTCCGGCTGAGTATGCTGCTGCACGATGTCGGAAAGCCCGCCTGCTTTACGCTGGGTGAGGACGGAACCGGCCATTTTTACGGTCATCCGGCCAAAAGCCGGGAGCTGGCGGACGCCGTTCTTCAGCGGCTGCGGGCGGATCACGATACCCGGGAGCGGGTGCTCACCCTGATTGAGCATCACGATGCGGCGATCCCGGCGACTCCTTCCGCTGTCCGGCGCTGGCTGGGAAAGCTGGGGGAGAGGGGCTTTTTCGATCTACTGGCCGTGAAGCGGGCGGATAACCGGGCGCAGAATCAGGCTCTCTTTAACTATGAGGCGGAGCTGGACGCTCTTGCTGCGCTGGCAGAGCGCATCCTCGCGGAGGGTCAGTGCTTCAC
>JAQXNQ010000046.1 GCA_029098085.1 Oscillospiraceae bacterium | reverse complement strand
TGTTCGGGAAGGACGGTGGGGCCGCTCCGGTGGGCAATGAGTTTCATAAGGGTTCCTCCTGTAAGGCGGAAGAGCGCATCATTTCCGATGCGCTCTTCACCTTGTTATTCCAGATTTTTGGGACTGTGCTTCTTAATAGCTGCGTCGTTTCTCGTGACGTCGACCTCTTCGGTCCACTGAGCCAGCAGATCAGAGAATTCCTCGCCCTTGAGGCGGGAGAGGATGGAGGAGCGAACGCTTTCAAAGCCCTCGTCATCCAGCGCCTGCTTCTGCCAGATGTAGATGTAGCTGGTATCCTCCACCAGGCCCACATCGCCGTTTTTGGCATCGAACAGAGCGTTGGTCAGCTTTTCGGGATAGCCGGAATCCTTGCGGATGTATTCGGCAGTGTCAGAGCCCTCGGGCTCGGCGCCTTCGGCATCGCCGGCCAGATATTCGGCCTTGACCTGTTCGAAGTCGGCACCGTCCTGAACCTTTTTCAGCAGATCCTCCGCTTCCTGTTTACGGACCTCCAGCGCCTTGTCCTCCAGAGCGTTGCGGTCATCGTCGATCAGCGGGACAGCAAAATAGGTGGCCTTTACATAGTCGGATTCGTACTGGCTGCGCAGTTCGCTCTCCGGTACTTCTTTTTCGCCGCCCTTGCCGTAGATGGAATTGAAAATCTTCTGCTGCTTTTCGGTGTTGCGCACCAGATTGCCGAAGGAGGCTTCCCCGCAGCCCTGATCCTCGTAAAGAGAAGAAACATAATTCCAGTAGGCAGAGACATAGGACTGGTTGGCGGCTTCCTCTTCTGCTGTAAAGGACAGCCCCAGCTCGGCGAACTTTTCCTCCACAGCCAGATACTGGCGGGCCAGCTCGTCGGTTTTGTTGGTGATCCAGGTCAGGCCGTCATAGCCTTCCAGCTGCTGATCAAAAACGGAGGTGCTGGTGTCCACACCCTCCACCGAATAGGCGCTCTGCATGGCATCGATGGAAAGTCCCACATACATGCCGGAGGTGATCTCGGCGGTGGCGGACCGGTGGGTCCAGGAGGTATCGCCGCCGCAGCCGGCAAGACCGGCCACCAGAGCGGCGGTGAGCAGACCGGCCGTGCACTTCATAAAACGATTCACGTTGATTCATTCCTTTCACAAACTGTCCCGCAGGACAGAACTCTTCTGTTATTATACATGATTTGCGCGGGATTGTCCAGTGAAGCAAAAAGAATTCACAAACAGAGCCGGAAAAAGCCCGGTATCGGCAGAAAACTGAAATGAAAATCCGGCCAAAGAAGACTGAAAACAGACAGCTTTGGGAAGGTGTGCGCCCTGTGCAGATGCTCCTTTGCAGGATGGGCAAAAAAAGAAACAGGATGCGGGAAAAAACGGCGTATTCTGCTAAAATATTTTATCATTCGGAATACTATATAAGCTGAAGTGTGAGCGAACAAAACTAAACACAAAACCGTTTGAATCGTTTATAATAAAGATAACGACAAATTGCTGCGTATGGAAAGGAAGAGCATTATGATCAAGGTTGCTACCCCCAGCAGAATCTGCCTCTTTGGCGAGCATCAGGACTACCTCGGACTGGAAGTCATCGCCTCCGCTGTGAACCTTCACTTCTCCACCAGAGCGGTGAAGCGGAATGATACCATTCTGGATATCAAGATCCGCGACAGCTCCATCGGCGAACTGGGCGCCACCAACGACGAGGGCAAGTACGAGGAAATCATTCTGGACGCCTCCAAGGAGCAGGTCTATGAAAAGCCCCGCGACTACTTCAAGTCTGTCGTCAATGTGGTCAAGCGGGAAGGCTTCGCCGTTCCCGGCGCTGACATCATCATGGACTCCACCATCCCGATCGGCAAGGGCATGTGCTCCTCCACCACCATGGTCATGGCGCTGACCGCCACCCTGGTTGCCCTGTGCGATCCCGAGGCTGCCCGCGACAAGCGGCGCATGGCTCATCTGGCCTGGCAGGCTGAGGTCAAGGAATTCAACGAGCCCGGCGGCATGATGGATCACTATGCCTCCGCTCTGGGCGGTCTGACCCATATGGACTTCCGCACCGGCGAGTGCGAGGCTGAGCCTGTGGAGCTGAATATGCCCGGCTGCTACATCCTGTTCGACTCCCTGCAGGACCGCGACTGCACCAAGGTGCTGGCCAAAGCCAAGTTCCCCACCCTGGACGGCATCAAGGCGCTGGCCAAGTACGGCGCCACCTCCATCCGGGACTTCTATGATCATCCCGAGCTGTGCGATCATCTGGACGAGGTGGATGAGTTCAACCGCGCCCGTGTGATTGCCAACATCAACGACTACCGTCTGCAGCGGGAAGCGCTGGAGCTGATCAGTAAGCATGAGATGACCGACGAAAAGCTGGGCAGCATGCTCAGCGAGCATCAGGCCAACCTCCGCGACGGTCTGGGCATCTCCACCCCTGTCATTGACAAGATCCTGGAGACTGCCATTGCGCACGGCGCTTACGGCGGCAAGTTCAA